>NZ_BDHD01000104.1:0-6554 GCF_054786075.1 Treponema sp. R6D11
AGATGGCGCGGTATGGTTAAAAAGTGAAGACAAGGATGAGGTTTTAAAACGTAGCAATGGCATACCAACTTATTTTGCCGCTGATATCGCATATCATTATAATAAATTTGTAGATAGAAAATTTGATAAAGCAATAAATGTGTGGGGAGCAGATCATCACGGGCATGTTGCACGCATGAAGGAAGCTATGTCCAAATTCGGCATTGAACCCGAGCGGTTGGAGGTCGTATTAATACAGCTTGTTAGATTGATGCGTAATGGTGAAGTCGCAAGGATGAGCAAACGCACGGGGAAAACTATTTCACTTGGAGATTTAGTTGATGAAATTGGTGTAGATCCTGCGAGGTTTTTCTTTAATATGCGCCAGCCTTCTTCGCATTTTGATTTTGATTTAGATTTAGCAACTAAGAAAACTAATGACAATCCTGTTTATTATGTTCAATACGCGCATGCAAGGATTTCAAGCATATTGAAACAAGCTGGTCAATACGAAACGGAACTTTTTTCTAAACTTGAAGATGAAGAGAAAGAGCTGATTTCACATATTGCCAAACTTCCATTAGAATTAAAAATCATTATCGATACAAGCGACCCTTCTAGGCTCGCACACTATTCTATAGAACTTGCTAGGCTTTTCCACTCATTTTATGGCAAACACAAAGTTTTGGTCGAAGAAAAAGAAGTTCGCGACACAAGGCTAACCATAATATTTGCAGTGAAAAAAGTTATTTCTGCTTGTCTATCGCTTTTGGGCGTGTCTAGCCCAGAGAGCATGTAGTTATGCGTCGACCTAAAGATCTTGAGTATGCTAAATGGCTCTCGCAGTACTATCTTTCGTATAGGATGCATACTAGGCGAGAAATTATGGAGAAACTTCATAAAAAGGAAATCGAATGGAGAATAATTTATGAGTGCCTCGATTTTTTGGAAGAGAATAAATTCATAGATGATTATGATTATACGACAAGGTATATAAAAGACAGCGTGAATTTAAAGAAGCATGGTAAAAATAAAATATATCAAAAATTATTCCAAAAAGGCATAAAAAGAGAAGTTTTCGAAAATGCATATAGTGAGTTGGAAGACGACATTGATAATAAGCAAAATATTTTATGTTTAATAGAGAAAAAGAATCCAAGCTTGGAGACATATAAAGACAAGCAGAAGTTGACTAATTACTTGTCTGGCAGGGGATATGCATATGGAGATATTAAGGAGGCAATAGATGAATTTACCCAACAAAATAACATTTGCTAGGATATTACTAATTCCAGTTTTTATTGTGGCGTTTTTCTATGGCAGATATTGGGAAGCCTTGGTTTTGTTCGCGATTCTTTCTGGCACTGATTGGTTAGATGGATATTTAGCGCGAAAACTAAATCAAATCACCACTTTAGGAAAATATTTAGACCCTTTGGCGGACAAGCTTTTGATTATATCGGCATTAATTTTGTTATTGCCTATTGAGCGAATATTTTTCTCTATTTGTTTAATGATCATTTTCATTAGAGATTTTTTGGTAGATGGGTTCTGCACGATTGCTATTGATAAAAAAGTTATTATCCCTGCAAACATTTGGGGAAAGGTGAAAACTTGTACGCAAATAGCTTCGATATTGCTATTCCTTTTTGGGCTTGCTATTTCTAATGAATATGTTTTGACTTCTGCGGCAGTTATTTTGATTATTGCTGTAGGGCTCACAATTGTTTCCGGAGTGATTTACATCGCCGGAAAATGGAAAGAGGTAATGTAGATGAAAATTCTAATAGATGCAACAGGTGGCGATAATGCACCACTCGCTCAAATAAATGCTGTTAACTCATTTGCGTTGCCGAAAGATGTTGAGATTGTTTTACTGGGTGAGAAAAAAAAGATTGGTAAATATGAAGGTAACTTCAAAAAAATATATACCGAGAACGATGTAAAATCCGATGACGATGTTTTGTATGCGATTAAAAATAAAAAGGAATCTTCAATTGCTACGGGCTTGAAATTGATTGCCGACGGTGAGGCAGATTGTTTGATTTCCGCTGGGAATACAGGGGTGCTTGCTGGAATGTCTAGCCTTTATTTACGAAAAATCAAAAATGTGCGCAGGATGGCTTTGGCACCGGTTATAAAATCGTATAAGTCAAATTTTATTTTGCTTGATGCGGGGATTAACACAAACCTCTCTGCAGAACATTATTTGCAACTTGGAGTTATGGGTTCGCAATATATGAAGGCTATGTTTGGGGTAAAAAAACCAAAAGTTGGTTTGCTAAAAGTCGGCGTGGAAGAGAATAAAGGCACTCCGGAATTGGTTGAAGCATATGATTTATTAAAAAAATCCAAATTGAATTTCAAAGGCAACATTGAGGCGCGCGAAGCTTCTAATATGCCTGTCGACGTTTTGGTCGCTGATGGATATGCCGGCAATATATTCCTTAAAACGATGGAGGGGACGGCTGGGCTGATTACGACCAAACTTAAAGAAATTATTTTTTCAAAATTGCAATATAAAATCGGCGGGCTTTTGATGAACAGCGGAATAGGCGCGCTGAAAGACCAGCTTGACTATAGAAAATACGGCGGTTCGGCGATTTTGGGCGTAAATGGACTAGTTGTTAAGGCGCATGGCTCGTCGGATGAAGTCGCATTCAAATATGCAATCAAACAAGCGATTACTCTAATCGAAAACAAAATGATAGAAAATATAACAAAGGCGATCCAATAAAATTCTAGCAAATAAAAACCTGCCAATGGCAGGTTTTTATATTATATAGCGCCTTTGTTGTTAAAAGTTTTTAAATTTTGTTTTTTGTCTAGGCGTTCTGCAATTTTGTTGCGAACATCATCAATTGTTACACCTTGCATAAACATGGCAACCTCGATATTAAAAGCTAAATCGGCTATTTCTTCAATAAGCTTTTCTTTATCGCCATTTTTTATTTCGATTATGACTTCGGCGGCCTCTTCGCCGATTTTTTTGCAAACTTTGTCTATCCCTTGGTCTAACAGGTAGTTGGTGTACGATTTTTCTTTTGGATTGGCCTTTCTGTCTGCAATTTGTGCCATTTCTAACTCAAAAACGCTTTGCTTTGCTTCTTCTGTTTTAGACGGTGCTGCCGCTAACATTTCCCTTGTGTTCATAGTATTAATCCCTTTCTCGCTTTTAGCGGTATATCTCTTCTTGTTAGATAAGGCCTATTGAACTTTTTCTCGGGCGCGCTACATAGCTTTTCTCTTACGTTGCCTTCTATTGATTTCATTAGCTCATTAATAGTAGGGTCTAAGCGAAGCGATGTTTTGTTTACGAGGATTTTGGTAGTGTTTTCGCAGATGTCTTCGTATATCACCAATCCATTAGTGCGCAGAGCATCTCCGCTTTCGACGATATCAACGATTGCATCAACTCCAAGAAATTCGGGAGCAATTTCCGCCGATCCATTGATGGGTTTTATATCGACCTCAATGCCTTTTTTGTCAAAAAAATTCTTGGCTATACCTGGGTATTGTGTGGCGATGGTCAAAATGCCGTTTTCTTGTTTTGCCTGAGTGTAATTCTCGAAAGAACTGCAACCTTTTCCTGCGACACAAATTATCGCATCCTGCAATTGTAAATCCGATGTAAGGGTTGTCGTGTAGTTATTGCCCGACATGGAACCGTATGTATTTTTGCTCGCGAGTTCGTATTCTCTAAAACAATCGAAACCACAGATGCCAACATCTATCATTCCAGAATCTGCATATAGAGGGACGTCTTTTGCTTTGAGCAGAAGAAATACTGTTTTGTCGGTTTTGAAGCAAAGTTTTTTGCCAGTTTGATTTTCCAATTCTGCTTCTAACTCCAGACTTGTGAATTGTTCGGGATCTTTTTGTTTTAATAATTCATACGCACCTTTTGCAATGCGTCCTTTTGGTAATCCTATTATCATTTTTATCATTCCTTTTTATTTTGATTTATAGCTAACAGTTCGAAAACAAAAAACACAGGCGAATGGTTTTCCTGTGTTTGATTTTTATATTATGATGCGATTGTTATCTCAACTCAACATAAAAACAAGAAAACCATTAGTTTTATGATGAGTATGATGAAGTTGTTTTCTTATTCCTGTCATTTTATTTTTCCTTACTGCCTGAATTTTTTCGTCAAGCGATTAGCTATATTTTTATTATAGCAGAACTAACATTTTTTGTCAAGCTTATTTTAGTTCGGATAGAATTTTTTCTGCTAATTCCGTAGTTATACCGCGTAGTTTTGTCAGTTCCTCTAGCTTTGCGTTTTTGATTTTTTTGATTGAGCCGAAGTGTTTTAATAGCATTTCGGCTTTTTTCTTGCCTATGCCATCTATGGATTCTAATTTTGAGTTGAACGTGGTTTTTTTGTGTTTCGTATGGAAACTAGATATAGCATATTTGTGAACCTCGTCTTGAATTCTTGCAAAAAATTTGAAAGAGGAGGAAGCAGGAGATAGATAAATTTCTCCGTCAACGCCGACTACTCCACGTGTTTTATGCTTTTCGTTTTTGACCAAGCCGAATGTAGGGATTTCCAGTTCAAGCTCATTTAAGATTTCCATGCCAGCAGAGAGGTGGCCTTTTCCGCCGTCGAGAAGAATGAGATTTGGCATAGGGAGAAAGTGTTCGTCGCCGCTTAAGCCGCGCAAAAGGCGACGTCTTAAGACTTCTTTAATCGAAGAGTAATCATCGGGATTATAATTTTCTAATTCTTTTATATTAAATTTTTTATATCGCGACTTTTTGAAAACGCCGTTTCCAATCGCGATAATCACGCCTATGTTGTCTGCCCCGTTTATGTTTGAGATGTCTATGCACTCGATGTTATAAGGCAAATCTACTAGGCTTAATGTTTTTTGAACGTCGAATAAAAGTTTGTCGGCTTTCTTTTTATAAATATTATTTTTGAGCAATTTCAGGTTTAGTTCTTCCAGTGAATTTTCGATAGCGATTCTCATGATGTCGCTAGATGCACCGCGCTTGGGAGTGATGATTTCTATTTTTGCGTTTGTTTTGTTTTTGAGCCATCTTTCGATTAGGGTTTTATCATCCGGCTCGTGATTGATAAGAATTTGCGACGGGATTTCGTCTGTCATTTCATAATATTCTTGCAGGAATCGTTTTGCGATTTCATTTAATTCATCGAGTGCGTCGTTGTAGAAATGCGAAGTTTTGCCAATCATCTGCCCGTTGCGGTAGAACAGGATTGTCACGCATGCGAGTTTTCCGGATTTTTCTATTGCGATGATATCTTTGTTGTTGAAATTATTAGATACAATTTTTTGTTTTTGCGAGATAGCGTCGATAGTTATTAGGAAATCTCTATATTTTGCTGCTAATTCAAACTTTTTATGATCTGCAAAAAAATGCATTTTCTCTTGCAAATCTTTTTTTATGTTTTCGTATTTTCCTGTTAAGAATTCTTTTGCATTTATTATGTTTTCTTTATATTCATCGGCTTTGATCTTATCATCGCATGGTGCCGAACACTGTTTTATATGATGGTTTAGGCATGGACGTTCCTTGCCGATATCCTTTGGCAATTTGCGGTTGCAATCTCGAATTTGAAATATTTTTTTGAGCAATAAAATTGTCTCGCGAACTATTTTGGAATTTAAATATGGTCCAAAATATACATGCGCGTCGTCATATCTTTTGCGAGCAAAAATGAGCCTAGGAAAAGCTTCATTAGTTAATTTGATGTATGGGTATCCTTTGTCGTCTTTTAATAGAATATTATATTTTGGTCTATGCTGTTTAATGAGATTGTTTTCCAAAATGAAAGCTTCTAGCTCTGTTTCGGCAATTATATATTCAAAAAAAACTACATTCGATACCATCGTTGCAGTCTTTAGATTATGCGAAGCATTATTGAAATAGGAAGAAACGCGTTTTTTAAGATTCTTTGCTTTGCCGATATATATTATTTTATCGTTCGCCCCGCGCATGATGTATACTCCGGGTTTATTCGGCAGGGTTTTCAAAGAATTTATAATTTCTTGGTTCAAATCTATTCCTTAAAATTGTTTTCGATTAATTCGCCTATTTGTGTTAGAGCGCGTTTTTCATCTTCGCCAGTGGCGATTATATTGACTCTAGCACCCTTGAAAACTCCTAGTGCAAGAAGACCTAAAAAACTTTTTGCGTTTGCGCGTTCTCCGTTATATTCAATCCATATAGACGAAACAAATTTAGAAGACTCTTTTGAAAGCACCATTGCAGGACGCGCATGCAAGCCTTCCTCGTTATTTATTTCGATATTTGAAAGTTGCATATTATTGTATCACCACGCATGAGTATATCATATTTTGCCCATTTTGTCAAATTATAATGCTATTATTCTGTCCATTAAAATGTCGTGCGATTCTTGCGGCAGATAGTCAAAAACATTTTCTTTTGAGGTAAGCCCGATTTTATATATGTTTTTGTTTGCTAAGAACTTATCATAGTACCCGCCGCCACGCCCGAGGCGAATGCCGGAGGTTGTAAAGGCTACGCCGGGGATAATAGCCAAATCAATTTTTTCGACTATTTCAATTTCCTTTGGTTGCATA
>NZ_BDHD01000105.1:0-6445 GCF_054786075.1 Treponema sp. R6D11
GCGCCGCGTTCGGTAATTATCGAGGTGATGTACTGGAGAGCGGCGAGGGCGGCGCTTTCGTCGGCGGCAAAGAGCGAGCCGAGGGGACCTTCCGCTTTTAAGGGGGAGTGCATGAACTCGTTTACATGGCGCGTTTCAAGGTGGGGCATGGCTAAAAGTTCGCCGGATTTTTTAAAGCATAAGACTTTGTCGTTTATCGCCTGTTTTAGAATATGCAAGGTAAGCGGGCCTAGGTACGCTCCCGCCGTCGCTTTTTCAAGAGTGAAACTGCCGGGGTTTTTTGTCGTGCTGTCATATTCCCTGTCCATCTGCCCAAGGTGGCGGACGTCGAAATTACCGCTTTCACATACCACAATCTGCGGCGAAGAAGGGGAATTAAAGCCTATTTTGGGAATGACGGTTTCGGGGTAGGCGGTGTTAAAACCCGTGCCAAGAATAAAGCCTATTACAGGTCCGCCCGCGGCTTCAAAATCTTTTTTTGTGCGCGACATTTCGCCGTCTGGTGAAATTGAGGCGAAGCCGGAGAGCAGGGTGGCGGCGGTGTCGTTTAACAGTACGATGGGGCCGTCGTATTTACAGCCCATTTGCGCTAGGGATTCCCTTAACTCTTTGCCGATTGCTTTCCCTACCACGTCGGGAGCGTCAACTTCCTTGCTGAAAGAAATAAGGATACCGTCCGCTTCGTCGGTAATTTTCATCGGGTAGGAAAAAGTAAAACCTATTCCTTCAACTTTTGTGTCTTTTAACAGGGGAAGGGCGGCTTTCGCTATAGTGTCAAAAAATTCTTTTGCCGTTACGTGCCCTCCCGTTCCGGGCATCGGGGATTTTGTCGTTCCTTTCGCTTCCGCTTCGCCTTTTTCGTTGAATTGCACAAGGCTTACGCGGAGGTTAGTCCCGCCCGCGTCAAGGGCAAGAACAGTCTTTCCGGCGGGAATGTCGGATACGGGAGTTATGTGGGCGGGAATCATCTGAAGGCTGGAAGGCGCGCCAGAAAGTCCGCGGTTCATTTCGATAAGCGCCTCGTTAACAATGGCGTCCGCTTTAACGCCGTCGTAATGAAAGCCGTAAAACCTTGCAAAATCCGATAATTCGTCCGGGTTGAATTTGTACATACATCCTCCGATTATCTATTATTATGTTAGATAATCGCCTAATTTTCAAGGTTAAAATGTTTTACTTTATCCGTCATTTCAACGGCGTGGCCGGTTCTAAGGTAGTAAAGCCACGCGCGACATTCTTTTTTTGCGGGAACGGCGAAAAGGGCGGAAACCGCATGGTAATAACAGGCCATTTGCGCCGTATGTTCAACGGGCGTCTCCCTGCTGTCGGTCTTAAAATCCACAACATGGATAAATTCTGCGTCTTCAAAAAAGAGGTCTATGGTTCCGTTGATAAAAACTTCCCTTCCTTTGTTGTCTTTTACAAGGCTTCTAAACGAAAATTCGTTCTCGCGCAATTTCGCACTTTCCGCGATTTTACCAAGTGGGGAGCGGACAAAACGGTTCGCCAATTCCTTGCCTGCCGCGAAAAGCGCTTCAAATTCTGTGGGGGTTACCGAGCTTGAAAGCTGGGGTGGAAACAGCGGCTCTTTCCCGCTTAAAAGGGCTTCCACGCAAATATGCGCCATGGTTCCGAAACTGCCCGAAATGAATTTTCCGTACTCTTCGTCTTCTATTTTGGAAATTTTAGCAAGTAAGGAGTCCACTTTTTTAAAAACATCGTCCGCATTCTCGCCAGAAAATTCCCTGCTTATCGTAAAACTCCTGCCCAATGCGTCCGCCTGCGCCAGTATGCCTTCTTTCTCCTTTAACGAAACGGGTGTTATGTGATTATTCAGCACTTCGGGCGTTATGATTTTTATAGCTTTTTTGTATAAAGGTTCGGCCTTTTTGATATATTCGCATAAACTTTCCCTTGTGTTCGGTAGGTTTTTCTTGGCATGTTTGGGGGCTGTTTCCAGTTTTTTAAGGTCTCCTTCCGTAAAAACAGGGATTTCCTCAAGGTTGAAAAATCCCTGTGATATTCGTGGCGCGATTGACGGCAGGAAAAGCCCGAAAAAAGTGTCGTTATTAAATATTGAATCGCCCGGAATTGAATCTTCATTTTTTTTATTTTTTTCTTTATTCTTTTCTTCTATATAATTACTTATCGTGCCTGATAAATCGTCCAAACGCGCGTCTTTGCTTATTTTTAGACTGCCTGTAAGGTACAATTCTTTTTCCGCCCTTGTCATTCCGACATAAAGAAGGCGGCGCAGTTCCGCGGTTTCTTTCAGTTTCATTTCGGCGATTGACTGTTCCCAAAGAAAGTTTTTGCGTATACCGCCCATTGAATTGCAGGAATCGGGCAGGGGAGGGCTTAGGACTACGCCCGTCTTCTCGGAAAAAAACACGTCTTCGCTTCTGTCAGGCTGGGTGTGTTTGCCGCAGTTGCAAATGAAGACTACGGGAAATTCCAATCCTTTGCTTTTGTGAATTGTCGTAAGATGAACCGCGCCCGTTCTTTCAAGCGGGATTTCTATGTCGTTAAGCCGTCCGCCCGAATCCCTAAAATCGCGCATTGAATCCGTAAAGGCGGCAAGCCCCTCATTTGCGGTGTCGGCCTGCACCGCAAGGTGGAAAAGATAATCGTATAACTCGCGATATACGCTTGTGGCGGGATTCCATTCCGCCTCGTAACGGTAGCCTTCCTTGTACCACAATTCCGAAACCAAAGAACTGACGCTTTCGGTCGCCGCTTTTTTCTGAATGGAAGAATAAATTTTTTGCCCGCATAAATATTTTTCGCGGTCGGATTCGTCAAGAAGGGCAAGAGGCGCGTCGTCAAAGGCGGCGTGATTTTCTACGCCTTTAAAAACAGAGAGGCATACCGCCGTACCCGCGAGCGAAAGGCCCGCGAAAGGGGAACGCAGCATTTCGGCGTAAGATGCGCTGTCCAGAGGGCGGGCGGCAAGGGTTAGAACCGACATTATGTCGTTTACAAGACCTCCGTAAAAAAAGTTGTTGATGTCTTCGCAGGCGTACGGAATGTTAAGATACCGCAGGTGTTTTTCAAAGTAAAATTGAGAGGTGCGGGTGCGGAAAAGAATGGCGATATCGTTCGGTTTATAACCTTTTTCGTTAATTAATTCGTGAATCTTTTGCGCTGTAAACATGGCTTCGTTCTCATCTACGTGAAGAGGCGCGTCTTCGTCATTTTGATTGTTTCCATCGTTAATTAATATGCAAACTGATAATTTGCCGTCCCCATCGACTCCAGCCGTAAGCGGCGTATACTGCGCTTCGTAGAGGGGCAGGGAATTTTCAACGCTGGAAGGCGCGAATACGGAAGGCGCTTTGGACAACGGGGCTTTTCCTTTTGGATCAAAATCACTGCCGCCGAATATGGCGTTAAATGCGCCAATGAGCGCGGGGGGCGGATCGGTAGTTGATTTTTAACGGTAGATCCGTACTTTTTATCTCGTCTTTTAACCTGCGGAAAACTGAAACGTCAGCGCCCCTAAAAAGGTAAATCGACTGTTTTTCGTCCCCAACAAAAAAAAGTTTGCCTTTTGTCAAATCCTGCGCTTTTGGAATGTCGTCATTCTTAGCTTCTAGTTTTTCCGCAAGAAGGAATAAAAGGTCTTTTTGAAGGTCGTTGTTATCCTGAAATTCATCGATCATTATCGCTTTAAACGATTCTTTTTCGCTCTGCCTTACATCGTGATGCTCAAGGAGAATGGTTTTGGAAAGGTTCGCTACGTCGCTGAAAGTAAGAACCCCCTCCATGCGCTTTCTTTCAAGGTAGCGTTTCTGTAATTCGGAAAGCAGGGACATAATTGAAATTATCAAGCCCGCCTGCATACAGGATACCGCAAGCGAAGAAAATTGGCCAAAAATGGCGTGTAATTCTTTAATGTTATCCTTTACCAAATTATCACTTCGTTTTCCCTTAGCTAGGCTAAGGGATTGTATATCTGAAAGAAAGCGGAGAATCGCCATCATTTGTTTTTGAAAAGGATGGGATTCAGATTTTTCTACGATTGATTCCACGGGTTCACCTAATAAATAATCAAAGTATTTTTGTAGGTCTTCCGAAGTTGGGAAGGCGGTTTTCTTGTTTTTTGCGATTATCGGTGGAAGTTCAGGAAGCAGGGCGTTGTTTTCTGAAATAAGATTTTTAATTTCGTCTAACAACCCAGATATTTTTTTACATTGGTTTTCCCATTCGGATAGTATAATGTTAAATTGTGTTTTTACATCCGCAATAAAATCACGCGGCTTGTCTATCCGGCAATGGTTAATGAGAACATTCTCGAAGATTTTTCCGGCTATGTCGTTTGGGCGGTGGTTGGAATACAGCCTTTCAATCGCGGGGTTACGCCTGTGGGAAATTAAGAACGGAAGGGATTCCTCGGAGGCGATTTGACTGCAACGATCCTGATCAATCGTAAAATCGGGACTTATGCCGTAACGGGGCGCGTATTGCTTTACAAGCGAGGAACTGTAGGAATCCAGCGTTTGAATCCGCGAGTGGACAAAATTGTCAAGCGCTTTTCGCGCCCTCGCGGCCTTTGCGCCGTCTTCACCTTCGGCGATTTCAGTTAAAAGCAAATGAATTCGCCTGAACATCTGCGCGGCCGCTTTTTTTGTAAATGTTAGGGTTAAAATTTCATCTACATTGTAACCTTTCTCTGTGAGTAACCATGCAAAACGATTGGCGAGAACCATGGTTTTTCCCGAACCGGCCCCCGCGGCGATGACGGCGTTATCCGCGCAGAAAGCGGCGGCCTGTTGTTCATTGTTAAGCTGATGCCGTTTTTTCCTTATATCCATTAATCATTCCTTAAAGATATGTTTTTTTCACGGTCTATTACAAAGACCGTCCGGCAAATCCGGTTATAATCGCAATCATTACAGTTGTTCCAGTCGGTTTCAAAGACGGAGAAATCGGTAGTTTTTATTTCGTCCGCGAACTGTTTTGTTTTTTGGTTGAATTCTTTTATTATCAGATCGTATTTTTCACTGTTACGCAAAATACGGTCTTCTTCTTTTTTTGGAATCATTATCTCGTTGTATTTATTTTCGATGAAGCCTATTACCACTTCCGGTTTTAATTCCAAAATACTGTAAAAAAGCGCGGTATCCACTTTTATTTTTCCGTCTTCATCCGCGAGGGTTATGTACATTGGAAGCTGGAAATTGCTAAGTTCGCAGTCTTCGCCGCCCGTGCAGTCTGCGCGATTAGGAAGATTTTTTAACTTGAAGTCGACGATTATATATTTACAATTTTTTTCGGTTCTGTTTTCCAGTACGCAGTCGATTGTTCCATTTAAGAAATAACCGTCGTGTGGCGCATTGTATGAAATTTCACAGCCCGCCACGTAACAGCCGCAAAAGAACGAAAGAAAACGCGCGATGCATTTTTCAAGGTTAAGCAGAAAATACCGTTTTCCGCCTGAAAAAAGACGGGAGGTAAGCGCGCTCATGATTTGCTTTTCTCCTTCCTGCAGCTTGGGGAAATTATCAAAAATTGAGTTAACGCTGTGTTCCAGAATTTCTAAGTATTCGGCGGGAAGGGACGGCCCGTCATCCGTTTCTACAGGGGTTAATAGAGCCTTTTTTTTATTCTTTATTTCCGTAAAAAACAGGTTGAGCGCGACGTGGTATAACGTCCCCGCTATATTTTCCGCCATTAAATCCGCCTCTATCCGCTCGTTGTTTATTTTTAAGACGCGGTCAAAGAGCCATATTAACGAGCACTGGTAGTATTCTGCCAACGAAGATGCGGAAACGTAATATTTGTCTGGCATTTTTTTATCAAAAGCGAATTTTTCTTTTATCAGTTTTTGCAGAGTTTTATTGGTACTAGGGACGCCGCCTGTATTTGTGGAATGTATCCTGCGGTTTTTCCAATTTTCAAAACCTTCAATTTGATTTTCATGGAGATTTTCAGGAGTATCGCCGCCGTCTATAATAAAATATTCCGCGCCGTATAAATCAATTGAAAATTTATCACCGTAACGCGGGTCTGACGCGTAACGTTCCTTTGGTTCGGAAGGCGCGTTTATTTTCGAATGTGGTATTGTAAAGCCGGAAAAAGACTGCTCGCAGCAGAAAAACGCGGCGCGTTTTACGGAGTTGTATTTGTGCAGTTCGATAAGGACGGAAGACGCGTCTTCGTCTGGAATACCGAGTTTTTCGCGTTTTTTTCGAGGCAGAAAATCAAGGCGGCTGTAAACGACGGAGAGGCTGTCCTGCGCAGAGCCGAGGATTATATGACAGTCAAAAGGCGCACAAGCCGCGGTCTTGTAAGGTAAAATATTTACGCCAGATAATTTTGTCTGCGCGAGATAGTTATTTTCGCCAAGGTATTCCGTGTAAAACAAGAATGGGTCGATTGATTTTAATTTTTCTTTTACGTCGGGAAAATCATTTTCAATTTCGCAAAGATTCATTAATTCGGT
>NZ_BDHD01000106.1:0-6391 GCF_054786075.1 Treponema sp. R6D11
CTCAGGACGCTTATGCTTTTTCCGAAGGTTACGGCGACAGCGAACACGCCGCTTGCGTATTTTTTAACAAAAGATTATTCAGAGAAGCCGGTCTTGACTCCAACCTTCTTTATGATCTTCAGAAAAAAGGAGAATGGACATGGGATAAGTTCATGGAAGTTGCAAAAAAACTTACAAGAGATGTAAACAACGATGGTATTACGGATATATACGCAATGACATGCGACCTTTCTTCTGAGATTCTGGACGCTTTTGTTTCGAGTAACGGCGCGATGTATGTTGACAAAGACAAGAACGGAATGCTTGTTAACGCTTCAAACAGACCTGAATTTCTTGAGGCTGTCCGTTTTTATTTGCAGTTAAGAGACGCAAAAGTTATGAAGCCAAAACCGCCCGGAGAAACGACTCCGTGGAACTGGTTTATTCCCGAATTCAACGATGGAAGAGTTGCAATGCGCATTGACCAACAATACTTGGCAACAAACGATCTTCGTACTATGAAAGACGATTGGGGTATGGTTCTACCACCAAAAGGTCCAAGAGCAAAGAACTATGTGGTATTTAACGATGATAACGTAAGAGTAATTCCCGCCAAAGGATATACAAAAGAACAAATTGACGCGATTATTTGGGCTTATCAGGCTTGGGTAACTCCTCCTGATGATAACTGGAAAAACGAAACTTATCCTAAATACAGGGACAGAAGAGCAGTTGATGAAACAGTCGCCATGATCCGCGATCAGAAATTGTGGCAGTGGAAATATCACCTTCATGTTCCCGGACTCCAACGCGGAGGTATCGCGTGGGAAATCTGGTATAATGACGGCGAACCCGCGCAGTTAGTTGAAAAGGTTCAAAATAGTTGGAATGCGTTAATTATGGACGCTAACGGTTTATAATTTTTGGGGAGCAAATATCGCGTTGTCTTCTTGTTAATTATTTTGGGTAGATTTGCAAAATTCGTCAAATAGCGGCTCTACCGCTAAAAAAACATCAACCAGTTCGGGGTCAAATTGGCGTCCGTTTTCTTCCAATATGATCTCTTTTGCTTTTTCTCTGCTGAATGGCTCTTTGTATGTGCGTTCTGAACGTAACGCGTCATAAACATCGGCAATGGCGATTACACGCGCAAGAAGAGGTATATCATCTCCTTTTTTGCCGTCGGGGTAGCCGTTGCCGTCCCATTTTTCATGGTGATGTTTAGCCATTACAAAAGCGTTTTTTAAAAAGTCGTTATCTTTGGCGAATTGCATTGATCTTTCCAAAGAATCAGCGCCTTTCGCGCTGTGGTTTTTCATTACTCCAAACTCATCGTCGTTCAATTTGCCGTTTTTAAGAAGGATACTATCAGGGATTGCGATTTTTCCCATATCGTGTAACAAAGAAGATTCCGCGATTCTTTCAATTTCCGATTCGGTAAATTTATGACCGCGCTTTACCAATTCGCGCAGTAAAATAGTAACATATTCGCTTACACGTCTTGTATGTATGCCGGTGTAGCCGTCTTTTTTTTCTATCAGATCGCTCATCGAATACACAATAGCCTTTTGAAGATTGCGGACGCTTTCAGTTTGCTTGTAAACCTCAGATTGCAGTTCCATGTAAAAACGCTCAATTTTAGCATGAGACTCATTAAGCTGACGGATTAATTCCTCTTTTTCCGTGATGTCGGTTACTATAACGACAGTACAGATCATTTCATCAAATTTATCATATATATAATTTAACGAGATTTGGCATTTCTGTCCTTCAACGCGGCAAACAGCGTCGCAGTTGAATACGGACTCGTCTTTTTTATGGCGATGCAATGATATTAAATCCTCTGATAACGGGTTATTTGTAAAATCAAACAGACTAAACAATTTTAGCATGGTAAGTTGTTCAGCGTTTTTTTTTAAAAAAGTTTCCGAAGCCGCATTACAGAGCATAATATCGCCTTTTTCATTCAGAATAAGCACAGGTAATTTAACAGCAGTATAAACATAAGTAGCAAGGTTGGAAATATTAAAACTAAAATTGTTATATTGGTTGGCATAATTATTAAAAATAAAGACTAGCGCCAACAACCCAATAAAAGGGACAAGTTCCGTCCAATATAAATTAGAAGTAACCAAATCACAAATAAGAAAAACGAGCGATACTATAGCGCCTATTAATATTGTTTTTGCCTGTAAACGATCTCGTTTTAGAGATGCTGTTTTTATCCATTTATACATTAAATATACTAAACAAAAAAATTCAAAAACAATTATTAAAAGAAACAATGTATTAAACAAATAGGAAGAGAAAATGTTTATTGACTCGGCAAATGTAACTGCAATAATAGCTGTTACCGTAAATGCCAGCGTATTAGCGGAAAGCAAAATAAACTGCAATAATTTAATACTTTTGGATTTGATTTTTGAAAGGCTAAAAATAAACGCATAAAGAAACGGAACTATCATTATTTTTATTAACGAGAGAACCATATTTATTTTGCTGAAAATATAACTTGATTCACCTAATGCTACGCCTTCTGTAGATGCTTTATAAAACTGAAACCCATTATTAAAAGTGGAAATTGCAATTAATGTACAAATGGCAAAAAAGTACCAGTTTAAAGCACTACGCCGAGTTTTCTTCACAATTTGAGACGTGCCTAGAAAAAGCACGATGAAGGAAATAACAACATATATATAAGTAAAAATCAACGCTTATTTCTCCTTTTCTTGTTTTCCACTAACGCGCCCAAGCCCAATAAAGTACGTCTCCACAGACTCGCTGCGGCAGGCTTCTGGCTTATAACTTTTTGCCGTTGTAAAAAGAGTTTTCATGCGTTTAAGAACAGCGTCTACTCCGCCGCCCTGAAAAACTTTTACAACAAGATTGCCACCGGAGGCAAGCGCGTTTTGCGCGTACTCTATAACCGTTTCCGCAAGTTCCAAAGAACGAGCCGAGTCTACTATATGATTCCCTGTCGTAGCGGGAGCGGCGTCGCTTATTATTACATTATAGGGGGATTTTGATAAAAGCGTCTCGCGCACTTCCGCGGTTGTAACATCGCCTTGAATAAAGAAAAAATTATCGCCGTCAAATAAACCCTTGTCAAATTCACGGGAAAGGGGCGAAAGGTCTGCGGCGGCAAGAAAGCCCTTACCAGCAAATTTACGCAACACATAAAGACTCCAACTTCCGGGAGCGGCTCCTATGTCCAATACACAAGGATTATTTGCACCGCCTGACTTACGAACCTTAAAAATATCGAACTTTTCATCGATCTCTTTAAGTTTATAAACGGAACGGGCGGGATACCCTTCTTTGCGAGCCTTCTGTTGCCAGTAGTCAGGTTTCTTGTAATCTGCCATTAAAATATATTATAATGGTTTTATGGATCAAGAGTATACACAAAGAATAGAAAAAATAGAAAACGAGCTAAAACTCTGGCTGCCGGAAACAGCGGACTCGGTATGGGCGGAAAAAATATTTCCCGGTATCGGGGGAAAAATCAGCGCGGATTCGGTTCAATTTTTAACCGTACCGCTTAGCGATATTCTTTCGCGCGGAGGCAAACGCTGGCGACCTTTGTTAATGACGCTTGTCTGCGAAACTTTAGGTGGCGGCGATTCAGCCGTTCAACTTTCTCCCCTGCTTGAATTTTGTCATAACGCGAGCTTGATTCATGACGACATCGAAGATGAATCCGATGAACGGAGAGGTAAACCTGTTATTCATCAAATCTACGGTGTTGATACGGCGATAAATTCAGGTTCTTTCTTTTACTTTTTATCATCGTGCTGTATTGATTCGTGTAACTTAAAAAACAAAGAGCTTCTTTACAAACTTTGGACAGATTGCATCAGAAAATTACATCTAGGACAGGCGATGGATATAAATTGGCATAGAAATGTTTCCGCAGTGCCCGAAATAGACGAGTATTATACAATGTGCAAAATGAAAACTGGAAGTCTTTCGCGTCTTGCCGTAGAGTTAGGCGCGTATTCCGCTGACGCTCCAAAAGAAGCTGTTAAGGTTTTAGGCGACGCGGCGGAAATGATGGGACTGGGGTTTCAAATATTGGACGATGTAAAAAATTTGACGACGGGAATCCCAGGGAAAAAGCGGGGGGACGATGTGGTCGAAGGGAAAAAAAGCCTTCCTGTTCTTTTGTTTCTTCATAAATATCCGGAAAAACGAGAGCGAATTTTTTATTATTTTCACTCCGCCAAAATAAATGGCACAAACGCCCCGGAAGTGGAAGAATTTATAGAAATGCTTACCTCGTCCGGCATTACCGCTGAAGCGGAAGAAAAGGGACAATCATTCTTAAAGCAAACACAGGAAATTTTTGGGTCTCATGAATTTTCAGGTTGTAACATAAATAAAGACGGGCTTGCCCTTCTTGACGGCTTTATTAAACTAATAAGTTAGAGAAGTAAATTGAAAACTATGTATTTAAGTGAAATATGGTCAGTCCTCAAAACAAGTCATGGAAACGCCCTGCTGTTAAAGCCAAAAGACAAGGATATTGCCGTCCCTATCTTTATTGGTACTTTGGAGATGCAGTCAATTTTAATGGGAAAAGAAGGTGTAAGCATGTCCAGACCGCATACCCATGACCTATTTTTAAATATGCTTGCCAATGTAAACCTCTCAGTTAAAAAAGTAGAGGTTTACGAGCTAAAAGACGATGTTTTCCATGCCCGTCTTGTAATAACAGGCGGCGAATATACTAAGGAAAAACCCCTTATTTTGGACAGCCGCCCTTCCGACGCCTTTGCCATTGCCACCCGTAAAAAATGCCCTATTTATCTGGCTTCTTCTATAATAGAACAAACCGGCGTTCCTTTGTCTTTTTTTATAAATGACCTAGAAGAAGATACCGATGATAAATATAGGTCTTTAAAAGAACAGTTGGAGCAGGCTGTCGCCGAGGAAGAATATGAGCAGGCGGCTGAAATAAGGGATTTGCTGAAAATGTTGGAAAATGACGCCTCTATTTAGGCGTTTTATATTGCATAATGGAGAAAATTATATTAAAATTCGTATATGATTTCGCTGAAACAAACTGATCAAAAATATAGACATATTTTCTGGCTTTCATCAGCCTTATGCTTGGTTTTTCTGATAAATCCGGGTAAATATATTAATTTCCAAAAACTTTTTGCAGACGGGCATGGCATTGGCGGCGGTTATCTGGCGGAAGAGCCGATTTCTGCGGAAAATTCCGATGTTTTGTTAACCGAGGCTAGTCTTGAATCCGTTTCGGAGCCTGACACCGTCTCAAAACCCCGTATCCTGTTCTGCGACGCCCATGTGGTTCAAAGCGGCGAAAATATCAGCAGTCTTGCCATCAAATTCGGGTTAAATCAGGATTCAATTATCTCTGTAAACAAAATATACAATACCCGCCTTCTTCAGATAGGGAAAGTATTAAAAATCCCGAATCAGGACGGGGTTTTTCACACTGTCAAAAAAGGGGAAAACCTAAGCTCTATAGCAGAAAGATACAAAGCAAATGTTGAATCCATAAAGACAGTTAATGAGCTTTTTTCCGACAAAATAACACCGGAAACAGACCTTTTTATTCCCGGAGCCAAGCTTGATTGGTCAAAACTTCAGGAAATTAACGGCGATTTATTTATGTGGCCTGTTAACGGCGCTATTACATCATCATACGGATGGAGAAGAGACCCCTTTAACAGAGGTCGGCGTCAACTTCACAACGGCATTGATATTAAAGGCAGTATAGGCACGCCTGTCAGAGCGGCTATGGCAGGAAGGGTAAGCGCGGTAGGGTATGACAATGTTTTCGGTAATTATGTATTAATCAGCCACAACTCAGGGTATCGCACCCTTTACGGACACATGAGCGTAATCAGGACAAAAACAGGCTCTTATGTCGCCCAAGGGGAACGCATCGGGGACGTAGGTAATACCGGACAGAGCACCGGGTCTCATCTTCACTTTACAATTTATAAAAACGGAGTTACCACCAACCCGCGTTTATTACTCAGATAGTTATTATTCTTTTTTTGATAAAGACGAAAACATAGACGAAAACGGCGATACTACATCTAAATCAATATGTACATCAGGAGTTTCTTCTTCATTGATTTCTACTCCTATTTCATCGGCATAAGCCAAAAGCCCTTTACCGTGATGATGAGTCGGTTTTTTATGTTCGTCGGCATGAGCAAGAAGTCCTTTGCTTTTAGGAGCGGGTTTTTCAAGCTCTTTAGCTTGAGCCAAAAGACCTTTGCTTTTGGAAGTCTTTTTTGTCGTTGATTTTTTACTTGCCTTGTTAAGAAGCCCTTTGTCGGCGGAAGCGGTTGATTTCTTTTTTCCTGACCTGCTTGCACGCCCCAAAAGTCCGCCACGGTCAGATTCATCAGTTTCCATAGCGGCACGCAGA
>NZ_BDHD01000107.1:0-6358 GCF_054786075.1 Treponema sp. R6D11
GCGGCTTCTGATTCCACGATGCGTTCGGCGCGGTGTTCGGAAAAATCCTTGCCAGGTTTTTCCCGCGTTAATAGAGCGAGAAGAATCCTCGCGCCCATCCGCCTTTCCGTCATGCCGGAAAGATATTCGCAGGCCGCCGAATAATTTGACGATTTTACGTAATCTGAAACGGCGGACGCTATGTCGTCTACGCGAAGGTTGTGGTAAATAAGGTAGTAGGCGCGTTCCAGGGAAATTGCGACGGTGGCGATGGAAAAAACAAGCAGGGGCCACATAAAAGCGCCGCCTAGCTTAAAAAGTTCCAGTACGGAAAATGAAGCGTTATCCATAAATATCTCCTATTTTTTTACAGATTGTAAAATTATTTTTTGGGTCAGGGTTTCTTTGATGTTTTCCCATTCATAATACAAGTATATCCATGAAAGGGTTTCTTCCCAATCCCTAAGCATGGTGCCGGAATCCCGCACGGGTTTAAGCTCCTCGGAAAATACGCGCCCCGTGTAACCGGTATTCCAGCGTATGTCTTCGGCTTTTACAAAAGTATCGCCTTCCTGTAGCCAGCCGTCGGGCCTTTTCTTTTTTGATACCATTTCAGGAAACAGTATCGGTTGCCAGAATTCTTCAAAATCGTCGATGTCTTTTATTGATTGTTTTTCAGGCGAGTCATAGGACGCCATCCACGCGGCCGTAGCGATAATGCGCTCGTTTCTGTTCCTGAGGCTTTTTAACGCCTCGTCCCCCGTGATGTGGGTGTCGTAACGGCGGATACGTCCCGATGTTATTTGAATATGTTCAATTTCTTTGTCTAATTCCAGAACGCAAGTATCCGCGAAAGAAAGGGAGCCCGTTCCAAGTATTTCCATCGAGTATTCGTTCCAGCCGTGAACGCTGCCTGCGAAATATTCAAGCGAATTAATCATGATTTCCCCGTTTTCGTCCGGCATTGAACCGCGAAGCCTCATCATGGGATATTTATCTAGAGTGATAAGGACGGATTGTTCCGCCGCCTTGTTTTTAATTACCGTAACCGCCATGTCTTGTGCGGCGCCTTTCTTTATGCTGGAGCGGTAAACCGACACTTTTTTTTCGGCGGAAGCGGAGCCGTCGATTTTACGTCCCGCCTTTTCCATTACGGAGACACAGCCGCCAAACAGCAAGGCGGCTATTACCAAAAAAAAAGTTTTTTTCATTCGTTATTAAGATTATAGATATAATGCGGCATAAGGGCAAGTTTGTGCTGGTTTGTTTTTTGCAGAACGTCTATTTTTTTCTTTGTTTCCGCGTCTTCGCATACGTCTTCCCTGATATACCTGTCCAAAACGGCGTAGGTAAACCCGAGGTTTTCCTCGTCTGAAAGGCCGGAAAGCCCGTCTTCGGGGACTTTTTCGATAAATTTTTCCGGTAAGCCCAGTTCCCTGCCCAAAGCCTTTACTTCCGTAACGGTCAGGCGGGACAGGGGGCTAAAATCGCCCGCCCCGTCGCCGTATTTTGTCGCGTAACCGACCCAGTCCTCGCTTAAGTTGCAGGTGTTGGCGACCCTTCCGTTTACAACGGCTGAGACGGCGTAAAGCGTCGTCATCCTAATCCTTGCGGGTATATTTATGGTAGCCTGCCTGTTAAGCGAGAGCGAGCTTTCTTTTATTGATGAAAGCAGGGCGTCCACGCTGTTTTTTATGTTTATAACAAAATGTTTTATTCCAAGAATAGAGACCAGTTCCTGCGAATAGCCTATGTCGTGCTGTTCCCCCTGCGGCATAAGCACGCCGTAAACCCTGTCTTTTCCAAGCGCCTGCACGCAAAGGGCCGCCGTTACCGAACTGTCCTTGCCGCCCGACAAACCGATGACCGCGTTACAGCCTTTGCCGTTTTCTTCGAAATAATTCTGCAGCCATTCAATAATTTCCAGTTTTACTTCCGCCGCGTTAAACATATTTTACTCCTTAATTTCCGCCTTAAACGGAAGCATCGGAAGGCCGTCGCTGTTGAATAACTGCCTGTCGATGGGATTATCCGCCCACGCGTATAAAATCTTTTTCGGCCCTTTTAAGAAAGACAAGTCGACGCAAATAACGTCTTTCCCGGTTATTTCAGCAGGGAGGATAACTTGCTTGTCCGTGTCAATTACGGTGACATGGGCTGTTGCGCCTTCAGGAACGGTTTTAAGCCCGCCTGAACAGTTGTCAAAGTAAAGATAAAGCTTTTCCTGTTTTTTTTCAACTTGCCGCAAGACCGGTCCGGGCGAAGAGTTGTCCGCGTTAAACAGCGTTTTTTCCGCCGCTAGGAACAAGCGGAGCCCCACATCCTTTTTATTTAACGGATGAAGGTCGTTCCATTCGCCAAGGTCCAGGGCGCATGCCATTCCCGTAGTAGGAAGGGAGAGGGCTTGCGCCTGCGCTTCCCTTATTAGCGCCCACGGGGAATCCTCAATGTTATTTGAAGGGGATTTCCAGATGGGCAGTTGGACGAAGATGAACGGAAGTTCCTTCCCGCAGTATTTATTCCGCCAGTCCTGTATCATTAAAATGAATAATTTAGCGTAATCATCGGGGGTTGAATCGTTGGATTCGCCCTGATACCATAAAACGCCCTTTAAGGGATATTTTAACAACGGGGCTATCATGGCGTTAAAGTTACCCGTCGGCAGGCGCTGGAAGAAAAATTCTCCCGGGCGCACGGGGGTAGTCGCGCCCACTTTGTATTTCCATGTTCCCGACAATTCAACGGTTTCATCGTCCGTAAATACGCGGAAAGGCTTGTCAGTCGTAACGCCGCCGTCGCCACAGTTGCACGTAACCCTTATTACGATGCGGTTTTTGCCTTTTTTTATAAGCCCCTTGCACGCGTATTTGCGCGGCGGATAGCGGTATCCCGTGTTTCCTATTTCAACGCCGTTTATATAGACCGTGTCCGCGTCCGTTATCGTGCCAAGCCAGATAAAAACTTTCTTTACCGCAAAAGAAGCGCTTACCTCAAAATCTTTGGCAAGCCAGATTACACCGCAAAAATTAGAAAGTCCCGTCGAAGAAAAATCGCCTGGCAGGGTAATTTCATCCCAGCTTGAAATGCCCGTTTGCTCTTTTTCCCAATCGTCGGCAAGGCCCAGATCTTCGCTTTTTAAAAATGTTTCCCATTCGTTAATCGCGTCCGTCGAATCTTTTATGACTTGCGCGTTTTTGGCTTCGTCCGCGTAACTTTTGCCTTCCGCAATTTTTTCAGGATAATCTTTAAGGGCGTCCGTACTCATCCATGATTCAATTGGAGTGCCGCCCCATGCCGTCCTTACAAGCCCAATGGGAACGCCGTATTTTTTGTTGAATTCTTTCGCGAAGAACCAGCCCGCGCCCGTAAACTCCTGCAATGTTTCCTTGGACGGGGAAATCCACCCTCCGCCGGTTAATTCTTCGCGTGGCAGGGAAAAATCCCATTCCTGCGGAACCTTAAAAAGCCTGATAAGGGGAAATTCTTTACATTCCCATTCCTCAGGATAATTGTCGCGGAGGCGTTCCATCTGCATTTCCATATTGGACTGCCCGGCGCACATCCATACGTCCCCCGAGTAAATATCCGTTACGGAAAACGAGCCGTTTTTGGCGGTAATGTCCATTGTAAAAGGCCCGCCCGCCTGTACGGGATCAAGTGTTAAAAGCCATTTTCCGTCAATATTATGCGATTTGAATTTTTTGCCTAAAAATGTTACGGAAAGTTTTTCCCCGCTCCAAATCGGGAAAGGCTCGTCGCGCTGTATGATCATTCCGTTACTTATCAATGTTGACAAGCCTGAAACTTTTATGTCAGTTTTCTGTATTCCGTCCATAAGACATCCGCGTAATGTTCAGTGTCCTTGCCGTTGCCGGAAGCGAAAACCCCCGCGATTAAGCCCGTAAAGCCGCCTGAAAATTCAGTGCTTAAAAATTTCGCGTCATGATGATCCGAAAAACAGGTAAGGGAATATTGATCTTTTCCGTAAAAGAAGGAAAGGGCCATTTCTTCGCATCTTACGGCAAGCACGATATTTTTTTCTGTTTCCTGACATTCCGTTTCCGCGACTTTCTCGTCGTCTTTTCCCGACGCGCGTATAAGGCGCAATGACGGCTTACCGGACAACCCTACGCATAATTCGTAACGGAACTGGAAATTTTCGTTTTGAAGTAAAACTACGCCGGCGCTTTCGTTTGCCCCCTTAGGTGTAAATTCCATAGAAACGGTAAAAGCCCAGTTTTTATGCTTGACTCTTCTTCCCGCAAAAGCCGGATGCTCCGTTCCGCGAAGGGTTGCCGCTTTTGTAGAAAGCCGTAACGCGCCCGAATGGGAATTAAAACTTACGGCGCAGTCTTTTTTATTTACGGGCATGCGGAGCGTAAGCCAGTGGAACGGCAGTTTCCCGTTAAAATGGTCGCAGGTCGGCTCGTAACTCCATTCGGGATCCGCGTTTGTAACTGGCAAGGGCTGAAGGTTAAATTCTTTTTCTATAAGCCCGAATTTTGAAAGCACGCACGGCCAGCCGTCTTCCCAGACGATAGGAACCATAAAAGTTTCCCGTCCAAGCGGGCATACCCCGTAATGGGGACGGGACGCCAAAAGAACCATCCACCAGTTTCCGTTTGTGTCATCAAAAAGATCGCCGTGTCCCACGTTGATGATATCCGCGTTCTTCCCCAAATGCCTGTGGGTTATTACGGGGTTGCTTTTTTTCCCTTCCCACGGGCCGTTTATGTTCTTCGACCGCGCTACGCAGACGGCGTGATCAAGGCCGGTTCCGCCTTCGGCGTGAAGAAGATAATACATGCCGTCAATTTTATAAATATGCGGACCTTCCGGCCATATTGAATTACGCAGGGCGCCGCGCCAGATGCCGATAGGTTTGCTTGTAAGGGGATTTTTCCCGGCGGCAAGAAGGGACGGGTTGATTTCCTGTATGTATATTTCATAATTGCCAGAATATTTTTCGCCGTCCGGCGCCGGATGCGTGCCGCAGTACCAAATTTTCCCGTCGTAATCGAAGAATATCGAAGGATCAATCCCGTCGGCTTCCTTTAACCAGATAGGATCGGACCATGGGCCCGCGGGGTCTTTCGCCGTAATTAAAAAATTACCTCCCGTTCCGATTAAAGTGCAGAGGATATAAAATATGCCCTTATTGTACCTGATTGTAGGCGCGAACAGCCCCTGGGAAATTTGATGGCCTTCGTAATTTAACTGTTCCGGCCTGTCTATGGCGTTACCGATTTGTTTCCAGTGCAACAGGTCGGTGCTGTGGAAAACCGGAATTCCGGGAAAATACGCGAATGTGGAGTTAACCAGATAAAAATTACTTTCTACCCGGCAAATTGACGGATCGGGGTAAAATCCGCTTAAAATAGGATTATTTATTTTTATACTCATAGGAATATCCTACCATATTTATTTATTTTGTAAAATACACTATAACATAAATCAGGAGTTATATAAACAATGAATACCCATTTTTCGCGCGGTTTTAACTTTTCCAAATGGTTTGAAGCGCGTACTTTTCAGGATATAGTCTTTACCAAATTTACGGAACAGGATTTTATCGACGTAAAAAAACTTGGAGCCGACGTTATCCGCGTCCCTATAGCGTTTCATAATTTTACCCTTGGCGACAAGGCCCATACTCTGGAAAAAGGCCTTTTAGCATACCTCGATACGGCGGTAGATTGGGCGGAAAAACATGAACTATACATAATCTTAGACAACCATTCTTTTCACCCAATTGACCCTACCGACACTCACATTGACAAAATTCTTCTTCCTGTCTGGGAGCAGACCGCGGAACATTTTAAGAATAGAAGTAAATTTGTTATTTATGAAATATTGAACGAACCGCATGGGATTCCAGACGAACGCTGGAGCGAAATCCAGGAGGCGGCAATTAAAGCGATACGGAAAAACGATCAAAAGCATACCATTATCGTCGGCGGCACAAACTATAATTCCCTGGAAAAGATGACGATGGTTCCCATATATAAAGATGAAAACCTTATTTATACGTTTCACTTTTACGATCCCCATATTTTTACCCATCAGGGGGCGACATGGAACAAGCCGTCTTTAGCGCCTTTATCCGGCCTTCCGTTTCCCTATGATAAGGACAGGATACCGGAGCCCCATGAAACGTTCATAGGGACATGGGTGGAAGAATCCCTGAAACATTATGAGGAAGATTCAAAGCTTGCGAAGCTAACCTCTACGCTCGATAAGGCTGATAAATTTTCCAAGGAGAAAAAAGTTCCCATTTTCTGCGGCGAGTTCGGGGTGTTTATGAGGCAGAGCAATCATGAAGACCGCGTTATATGGTACAAGTTTATCCGCGAAGAGCTTGAAAAAAGAAATATCGCGT
>NZ_BDHD01000108.1:0-6335 GCF_054786075.1 Treponema sp. R6D11
ATACAAAACTGCTGTCTGCCCAACGCGCTTATGACTTTGCAGGAATATCTGATCGATTACGCCGCCGACGGTACACGAATGACAGGAGAAAAATTGATAAAGAACGAAATTGGAAATATACCGAACGAAAAAATGCGTTCCTTTGTCATTAAACATTTAGAAGATATTAAACAGGGGAAAAGGGATTTTAGAGTATGAGTTTAAACGAAACACCGCAGGGAGAACGCCTGCATATCGGCATTTTTGGCAGGCGCAACGCCGGAAAATCAAGCCTGATGAATTCCCTTACAGGGCAGGATATTGCCGTTGTATCGGAAGTTAAAGGGACGACTACCGACCCCGTTTACAAAGCTATGGAACTTCTGCCAATAGGCCCCGTTGTCTTTATCGACACCGCTGGAATTGACGATGACAGCGAATTAGGCGAGCTGAGAATCGCCAAAACCAGAAAAGTGCTGCGTAAAACCGATATCGCTCTTTTGGTTGTCGACGCGGAAGAAGGGCTTGCCGAAGAAGACGATCAGTTAATCGCCGTTTTTAAGGAATTGGGCGTAAAGCATCTAGTTGTGTATAACAAGAGCGACTTAAAGCAAAATTCCCCTAACGGAGAATTCCACGTTAGCTGTAAAACAGGAAAAAATATACACGAATTAAAAGAGAAAATCGCCGAAATAGGCAAAGATAAAGACGACGGGGGGCGCTTAATCGCCGATTTAATAAACGCCAACGACGTAGTCATACTGGTAGTGCCTATTGATAAAGCGGCTCCAAAAGGCCGCCTGATACTGCCGCAACAGCAGGTAATACGGGATATATTGGAAGCCGGGGCCGTTTCTATGGTAACAAGAGAGGTTGAATTAAGCGATACGCTAAAAAAACTAAAAGCCCCCCCAGCGCTCGTTATTACGGACAGCCAGGCTTTTGAAAAGGTTTCCAAGGAAACGCCCGTCGACATTCCTTTAACTTCTTTTTCAATACTGATGGCGCGTTATAAAGGAATATTGGAAAGCGCGGTTCTTGCGGCTAAAATATTGGATACCATACGGGACGGCGACAGGATACTTATCTCGGAAGGCTGTACTCACCACAGGCAGTGCGATGATATAGGAACCTTTAAACTCCCCAAATGGATTAAGAAGTATACAGGAAAAGAGCCGGTATTTGAATTTACTTCCGGCATCGAATTCCCCAACGATCTTTCCGGCTATAAATTGATTATCCACTGCGGCGGCTGTATGCTAAACCGCCGCGAAATGATGTACAGAGATCATTCGGCGCGTAACGCAGGTATCCCCATGACCAATTACGGCGTGGCAATAAGCTTTATGCAGGGAATTTTGGAACGATGTATCGCGCCCGTACTAAGTCCTTTGTAAGCAAACAAATTTTATTTTACGTCGCTATAAAATTACGCTGTAACCCGTGCCGTTTATCGCGCTTACAATCTGCTCCTTGGTTACAAGAGCCGCGTCATAGTCAACAAGCACTTCTTTTTTGTGCCTGTCGGCTTTAACTTTCTTGATGCCGGTTAGTTTGCGGACGGCGTCCTGAACGGCGATTTCGCAATGGCCGCAGGACATACCGTCCACGCTTAATTTTGTTTTTTCCATAAAATTCTCCTATAGATTTTGCACCTGCACGGGCATCCGGCGCGCGCATCCGCAGGGGCATCCTGAGCATGCGGACGTACCTGCGGATTTGTTCTTTTTCTTTTCCCAGCAAATGTTAAGGATAATCGACGTGACAATTACAAGCAAACTAATCCCGGTAAGAATCGTGCCTAAGTTATTCGACAAAAAAACAAACATAAATACCTCCTGTTTTATATTCTCTTTTCAGCTGACGGGCGGAACAGCATATACAGAAATCCCGCCGTTATAAGAAACGCCACTACCGTTCCAAAACCGAAATGCCCTGTAAACAACATTCCAAATTGAAAGATACAAAGCGATACGATATACGCAAGACCGCACTGGTAGCCTATCGCCGCCCAGAACCATTTGGCGTTATTCATTTCCCTTTTAATCGCGCCCATCGCCGCGAAGCAGGGGGCGCATAACAGGTTAAACACCAAGAATGAGTAAGCCGTCAATGTGGTAAAACTTGCGGTCAACGCGCCCCATATTTCCGCTCCGTCTTCCGCGACTTCGCCGAAACCGTAGAGTATGCCGAAAGTGCCTACCACGTTTTCTTTCGCGATTAATCCCGTGATGGCGGCGACCGCGGCTTTCCAGTTGCCCCAGCCTAAAGGCACAAAGATTAGGGCGATAACTCTGCCGATAACCGCCAAAATGCTTTCTTCCATATCGACCATGCCAAAGCCGTCTTCGCCCCATCCAAAGTTGGACGCGAACCAGACAAATATCGTCGCCAAAAGGATTATCGTTCCCGCTTTTTTAATGAACGACCAGCCTCGTTCCCACATACTGCGTAAAATGTTAATCACGGTAGGCCAGTGGTAGGCTGGAAGTTCCATGACAAAAGGCGCGACTTCGCCCGCGAATATCTTTGTTTTTTTCAAAATCACGCCTGAACATATAATCGCCGCGATTCCGATAAAGTACGCGCTAGGGGCGACCCACCATGTTCCGTGGAAAAGCGCGCCGGCAATCAGCGCGATAATGGGCAATTTCGCCGAACAGGGGATAAAGGTGGTGGTCATAATCGTCATTTTGCGGTCGTGGTCGTTTTCAATTGTGCGGGACGCCATAATGCCGGGAACGCCGCAGCCCGTACCGATAAGAAGCGGAATGAACGATTTGCCGGACAGCCCGAAACGGCGGAAAATCCTGTCCATGATAAAGGCGATACGCGCCATATAACCGCAGGCTTCCAGAAAGGCGAGGAAGATAAACAGGATAAATATTTGCGGCACAAAGCCAAGCACCGCGCCGACGCCCGCCACAATTCCGTCTAAAATTAAATCTTTCAGCCATTCGGCGCAATTTATCGCTTCAAGTAAATTGCCAAGTATTACAGGAACGCCCGGAACCCATACGCCAAAATTAGCAGGGTCGGGTTCTTCAGCTATCAGTCCGTCATTAAAATTGCCGACAGATTCCTCATAAGCGGAAGAACCGATTCCAAACAGGTGCCAGCCGTCTCCGAAAACTCCATCGTTTGCCCAATCGGTCGCAATCGTTCCTACCGTTGTAACGGAAACAAAGTAAACGATAAACATTACAACCGCAAAAATAGGGAGCGCTAAAACGCGGTTCGTGACCACTTTGTCAATTTTGTCCGATATGGTGAGTTTGCCTTTGTTTTTAATTTTTATGCAGTCCTTGATGATTGAATCAATGTAATTGTAACGCTCTGCGGTGATTATGCTTTCGCTGTCGTCTTCAAGTCCCGCTTCACACCGTTTAATGTCCTGCTCGATATGCGCGACCTGTTCGGGTTTTAACCCGAGTTTTTCTATAATTTTCTTGTCGCGCTCGAAAAGTTTTATTGAAAAAAAACGCTGTTGTTCATCGGGCATATCATGTAAAACCGCTTCTTCGATATGCGCCAGCGTATGTTCCACCGCGCCCGAAAAACTGTGCTGTGGTAGGGTTTTTTCGCCGGTTGCCGCTTTGATCGCCGTTTCAGACGCTTCCGCAACACCGTCTCCTTTAAGCGCGGAAATTTCAACGACCTTACAGCCAAGTTCTTTTGCGAGCCTTGCGGCGTCAATTTTATCGCCGTTTTTATGCACTACGTCCATCATGTTTAACGCCATGACGACCGGTATGCCAAGTTCTGTAAGCTGGGTCGTAAGGAACAGGTTGCGCTCCAAATTTGTGGCGTCAATAATGTTTAAGATAGCGTCTGGTTTTTCGTCAATTAAATAATTACGGGCGACTATTTCTTCCGGTGAATAAGGTGAAAGAGAGTATATGCCCGGCAGATCCGTTACTGTTACGTCTTTATGCCCTTTCAATCTGCCTTCTTTTTTTTCTACCGTTACGCCAGGCCAGTTTCCCACAAACTGGTTGGAGCCGGTAAGCGCGTTAAACAGGGTAGTCTTGCCGCTGTTGGGGTTTCCCGCAAGCGCTATTTTAATAGCCATATATTCCTCCTCTCACTATTCACTAACTTCGATTGATTCTGCGTCTTCTTTCCGCAGGGAAAGCTCATAACCGCGCACCGTAATTTCCACGGGATCGCCTAACGGGGCGACTTTGCGGACATGGATTTCCACGCCTTTGGTAATACCCATTTCCATTATACGGCGTTTAACAGGGCCGCCGCCGCCTATTTTTACTACCATCACAGTTTCGCCAGGTTTTGTATCTTTAAGCGTTTTCATGACACGTCTCCTTCTTACACCATTATTTTTGTGGCCATTTCCTGACTCACCGCCACGCGGGATTCTTTTATACTTACAATCACGTTACCGCTGTTTTTAGTAACAACCGTAATATGCGAACCGGGAACAAAGCCTAAGTTTGCGAGAAATTGCCTGGTTTCTTCTCTGCCGCCAACTTTTTTTATCAAGTTGTCCTCTCCAATTCTCGCCATTGATAAGGGCATCATTGTATCCTTCCTTTTCGGTTTACGGTAAGTTATAACTAACCGCAGGGTAAACAAAAAAGTTAGTTTTCACTAACTATATACAGGTTAGCCTTTCCTAACTTATTTGTCAAGCGTTTTAATGAAAAATTAACATATTTTTATTTATTTTCTTAAAATATGGTATATTTGTTGTTATATTTGGGAAATATGTAGTATTAATCGAATTATTTTACTATTAAAGAGGCTTTATACCCATTTGCTTAATAAAATTCGCGCTGTCTATTACTTTCTGCTCATTGGGATTAATGTTTTCGTAGCTTTTAGTCAGTTTTAACAGGAGTTTTACTTTGGCGATGGCGTCATTGCGCCAGATGGAATCGGGGTATTCAAGGATGACTTTCGTAAAATAATTTTCGGACAGGTAAATGGACAGGATAATATTATTTAACGCTTCCATAAGCTCTTTGTAAGGTTTAAGGGTATAGGTGTTGTCCGGCTTGCGTTTATAGATAAAATTAGGGTGGATATTTTTATAGTATTTTATGCCCAATTTGTAATACAGGTAATCCTGATTTTCAACCTGCACAATGGCGTTTTCCGGCGTGATTGAAGCGTCGTTAACGGCGGTTTGCCTGTTCTTCGAGTATATTTTCAGGTCATTAAGAATATTAGTCAATTTCTTTGTAATTTCGCCGTTTATAGTTTCCGTGTTTGAATCTTGAGACAAATCGGGATGGTATTTTTTGATAAGCTGTTTTATCAGTCTTCTTATGTCGGTATTGTTCATCAAACCCCTTTAGGCAGTTTAGAGAGCATAATTCGGCGATGGTTTATGACTTTGCCGTCCGCGATAAAACGCCCGTCTCCTACCGCGTGAAAACAGCGCTTTTCGGCGCGGTTTTTGTCCACCCACGCCGCCAAGCCGTCTAGGACAAAAATGCCGTGGTTTTTAATGTGGTCAATCACTCTGCACTCAATATTAGCGTAACATTCTTTGATAAGCGGCGCGGACACGTTTTCCGCTTCCAAAGGCGTTAACTTAAACTTTTCAAACTTGTCTACTTTTGCGCCTGAACAAGTCCCTATCTCTACGGCTTTTTTCGCAAGATCAACGGCGGGTATGGCGATTACACATTCTCCGGTTTTTGTCAGGGCTTTGAAAGAGTGGTTCCACGGGCCTGTCACAAAGGCAAAACGGGGGGTAAAGTCCATTACCATAGTCCATGAAACTGTGAGGATGTTTTGCCTGCCGCCGTCGGCGGTGGTTACAAGGACGACGGGACCGGATTCGAGAAGGGTAAACGCTTTTTGGAGCGGTAGTTTTTTCATCATCTTGTTAATACGATAACACGCTGTAAACGACGCCGCAAGCCTGTTTGTAATCCCCTAATTCCCCCTTTGTGTGAATTCTTCGGAATTTATTTCTTGCTACACGGATATTTTAGTATTATTATATAGATACAGGAGGCAATTATTGGGCATTCATGAATCGGCGGAAATGTACCTTGAAACAATCCATGTTTTAGGCCTGAAGGGGAATCAGGTTCGCTCGATTGACATTGTAAACGAGCTTGAATACTCAAAGCCGAGCGTAAGCGTCGCCATGAAAAACCTTAAATCCCAGGGCTATATTTCAATGGACGACGAAGGATTTATTACCCTTACCGCTAAAGGGCGTAAAATAGCCGAGACGATGTACGAAAGACATGTCGCTCTTTCAGACTGGCTGATTGTCTTGGGCGTCGTTTACAGCGTGTTATCGTATTAACAAGATGATGAAAAACCTACCGCGTGAAAACAGCGCTTTTCGGCGCGGTTTTTGTCCACCCACGCCGCCA
>NZ_BDHD01000109.1:0-6289 GCF_054786075.1 Treponema sp. R6D11
AGATAAATTGCTTTCTTTTAATGATGTAAAAAACATTCTAAAGCCAAAAAACGAAGTGTACATGGGAAGCCAGACAGTGCCGATAAAAATGATTGTCGGAAGCGAGGGGCGTTATCATGATTTTAATAAATTTTTTCTTCCGCGAAAAGAACATCTTCGTAGCCGCTGGCAGAGAGTTGACGAAGCGCACATAAAAGATATTATTCTTCCTCCGATTCTTTTGTACGAAATAGGCGGAGTGTATTTTGTACGTGACGGAAATCATCGCGTGTCTGTTGCAAAAATGCAGGGCGTAGAATTTATCGACGCCGAGGTTATCAGTCTTACAACAGAGATGAATATTAACCCGTCTATGACTACGGACGAGTTAACGGCAGAGCTTATTGAATACGAAAAAAATATTTTTTACACCGAAACATTATTCGGCGATTTAACCGATTACTGGGATATGAATTTTAGCGCTCCAGGGCGTTATGACGTAATTTATAACCATATACTTGTGCATAAATACTATTTAAATGAGGACATTGAAGAAGAAATTCATTTTAACAACGCCCTTGTATCGTGGTACAATAATGTATATAATCCTGTTATAAAGATAATCAGGGAACAGTGGTTACTTGCAAATTTTCCTGGAAGAACAGAAGCCGATCTTTATGTGTGGATAATAAAGCATTGGGATTTCTTGAAAAAGAAATACGGAACATATTCGCTTACTAAGGCGGCGGGAGATTTTTCCAAAAAGTACGGACAAAGTCACGGAAAATTTTTAAGGTTTTTAGGTCTGTTATTCGACAGAATATTTCACAGAACACGCTAAACGGAAGGTACAATATGGCGGTTTTATCTATTCAGTCTCATGTGGTTTTTGGATACGCGGGAAATACCGCGGCGGTTTTCCCTTTGCAGCGACTTGGACGCGAAGTCTGGGCAATTAACACAGTTGAGTTTTCCAACCATACGGGTTACGGCTCATGGAAAGGGAAAGTTTTGGGCGCTGAATTGGCGGCGGAACTGGTTATAGGGCTTGAAGAGCGAAACGCTCTTAACCGCTGCGAGGCTGTGCTTTCAGGCTACTTAGGCGACGCTTCCGTAGCTATGGCTATTGTGGACGCCGTTAAAAAGGTGCGAAGTAAATCACCTAACGCCATTTACACTTGCGATCCTGTAATGGGCGACGTGGGACGGGGTTTTTATGTAAAACCGGATATTCCCGATATTTTTAAAAAAGAGCTTATACCGCTTGCGGATATTGTTACGCCAAACCAGTTTGAACTTGAGGCTATAACGGGATTAAATACGCAAAATTTAGACGACGCTTTAAAAGCGATTAAACTTTTGCATGAGATGGGTCCTTCCATTATTCTTGTAACAAGTTACAAAGAAAAAGAAGGAGAGCTTTCCATGATTGCCTCGGATAAAAAAGATATTTATAAAATTACAACTCCTGAATTGCCTCTTGGCAAGGGAGTTGCAGGCACAGGCGATATGACCACGGCGGTATTTTTATCAAGGTATTTAGAAACAAAAAACCTTAAAAAAACTCTGGAACTGTGTACTGCCTCTGTTTTTGGCATTTTAGACGCAAGTTTTAAGGCGGCGGATAAAAACGAAAAACTTATAGAGCTTAAAATTATCGACACTCAGCAGGAGCTTGTATCTCCTTCCAACTCATTTAAGGCGGAAAAAATAACCGCGTGAATACAAAGGAAAATAAAAGCATAAAAACGCCTGAATGGGCAAAACACAGCCCCTACGACCGTTATTTTGATTTTATAGCGCCGGATGCCGACCGTTACGCGATTTTAACAAAGCAAATATCGGCGCTTAATTTTAATTCAACTGTTATTAATGTAGAGGGGAACAACCATATTTTTGTTTTCCCTCCCGGACAAAAATCCCTTCGCTCGGCAAGCGGCGTTTTTCCGTTTAGCGGAACAAGCCCGTACCTTTTTTCCGCCCATTATGATCGTGTGGCGGGAAGCCCCGGAGCAAACGACAACAGTATCGCCGTATTTCATCTGTTAAACGCCGCTGTTACTCTCGCGCAAAAAGGGATTGACCATTGGATAATTGTTTTTACAGATAAGGAAGAATTAACCGCGGGCGAAAGTTTTGAAAAGCAAGGCTCTTTTACTCTGGCAAAAAAAATAAAAAGTTGGGGGCTTGAAAAAGCGAAAATATTTAATTTTGACGCTTGCGGCTCAGGCGGCGTTTTTATTATTTCTACAACAACAGATTTAATCTTAAAAACCGCAGGACAGGATAGCGTTAGCCCAAATATTCGAGAAATAATAAAAAATATCGCAAGCCTACGCGATCACGCTCTTGAAATAGCCCAAAAATTACGCTTGGAAAGGGTACTGCTAGCTCCTACTCCATTTTCTGACGATGTTGGTTTTTTACGCGCAGGGCTTGCCGCGCAAACCGTCACCATGCTCCCCGCCAAAGAAGCAGAGCAATATGAAGCGCTGTTACGCGATCGCCCCGACTTTGGAAACTTAATTATATCGGGCGAAGTTAAAGCACCCGCCGAATACCGCCGTCTGCCTGAAACATGGCGCAGTTTGAATAACGCGCAAGATAATCCCGCGCGTCTTACGCCTGAGTATTTTAGTGCGTTTGTAAATTTTGTTGTTGGACTGTGCGCGGGGAATTAATTAAGAAGAGCTACCAAGAGCTACACGAACAGGGGGCGAAATATTTGTAGTAGAGCTGTTTCCTTTTTTGCGGCTACAGGGCTTTTTTTATCATATCGGGATGATGAATCGCGTAATCCAAAACCGCCGCCATAATTCCTGTATATCCTTTTCCAAAACCCTTGTATTGTTCCAGTGTTTTTTGATTTAACCTAATGCCAACGGTTTGTTTTTTATTAAGTTTTTTTGCCTCTAAGTAAAGAAAAGATAATTGTTTTGATGTGTATATAGGACTGTCTTTATCGGAGACAATAGGCATTTTTGCCGCTCGTTCAATACGCTCTAATTGTTCTTTGGTGGGTTTATCACCCGTCTTTAGTTTAACTGTTGTTTTCATTGTATAATTTTTCCTCCGCCTTCGTCCCTATCCTTGCTGAAATAATCCTTATTACACTGTCACCTCTTTCTGTGAAAACCACAAAAAGAACCCGATTTACCATTCCGATAGCAAGCCAATGTTCTTCTTCATCGCTATGATAAAGATCTGGCAGAATAACTTTGTATGGGTCATTAAAAACAAACTTTGCGTCCTCAAACGAAATACCATGTTGTTGCTAATTCAGTTTGTTTTTGTCTTCGTCCCATTCAAAAGTCAATTCTACCATACTTTTTGTATAGCATATTGTAAGACTATTTGTCAAGTATATTATTTACACAAAAAAAAGACCCCCCTTGCGGAGGGTCTTCATAACTAGGGCTCTTAACCCTAAACGCTCAAATTAGAAGCTGGCTGTGATTCCGATTGGAATTGACCAGTAGAGAGTACGATTCCTTACATCGCCTTTGTCGCCATTGTAGTAAACATCGTTGGCGGGTGATTCAAATTTGATGCCTGCAAAGAAAGCTCCGCTCCAGTAGGCGGGTGTAATAACGATGTACGGCTGTACATGCCATGCAACCTCAGATGAATTATCTACCGCGATTACCGCTTTGCCATCATCATCGTATTTTTCTACAGATTCCTTTCCAGTACGGAAACCTATGCCTAAGCTTAAATAAGCTGTAATGGTTTCATTAATCGCATAAGAAGGCAGTACGTCGATTATCATGCCCCAGCCATTATCGGCAAGTTTCGTTGAAAATGTCTTTGAATCACCATTGGTGTAAACTGTCAAATCTTTCACATTGTTTCCTAAAAATTCACCAACGATTCTGGATCTTACACCTAACGCGCCTGAAGTGAAGTTTACGCCAACGCCAGCATATAACGGGTTATTTACAGTATACGTTGATTCAATTCCAGTTTTCTTGCCGCCTGTTTCGCTTACACTGTTAACATAGAAAGTATCGGGGAACTTATAACCAATACCTACGTCAACGCCGAGGTTTTCAATTGATGTAAGACCAAAATATGCTCTTACATAAGGATTGTCATTATTTGCACCATCGGCAATGGTAAAACCACCCTGAGTTCCTGTTTTTCCATCATGTTCAAAGAGGCTGTTTTCATAGGTGATACCGGCAAGACCAACTCCGTCGATATTATAGGTTACCTGAACTGTGAATTGTTTGTATTCTTTGTATGCAATACCGCCGTCGACATGAAAAGCGAGATTGATAGTAAGAGGTTCTATTGGTTTTGATGTAATAATGAAGCCGGGGGCATTCCATCCGCCGTAAAATGCGTTGCGTGTAATAATGTTATCTATGGCTCCGCCGCCCCATGTGTTACCATTATTAGTGATAACTTCATTGGCTAACGCGTAAAAACCCCAGCCAGTTACGCCTTCAAGTCCAAATTCGCCGTCGCCTGCGTTGCTACCAATCTGAAGTCTGAAAAGCTCAGATGGTTTCCACCATACCCAGCCATAACCTTTAACGCCATCGTCGGCAAGTTGGGTATTAAAACGCAATGAACCGCCAATAGTTCCGTCCTCGGTCTGACCGGAAGCATTGATACGAACGCGGTTTATTCCATAGGCGGTCGAATTATGATACTTGGTTGTGTACGAGTCTCCGTCCTCTCTTTCTTCGCTGCTACCTTTAAGCAAGGTTACGCCGCCAAAGACTTCAACTCCAACGTCGGCGGCAAATACGCTACCCGCCACTAGCGCGAAAATTACTGAAAGTACAATCAGTTTTTTCATTCTAAATTCCTCCTAATCCTCTAGATAAGAGAGAACGCCGCACGAGCGTCCTGTATCTCTTTATCTCCCTCTCCCCTCCCAAAAGGGAGGTAATCTTTCGCGGCTTTTTAAACCGCGATTTAGCGTCCCAACGGGACACCTTAATTCTATTATTGTAAATACTAGAATCCCTTATAAAATAATATGTTTTAAAAAAAATGTCAATATATTTAAAGAAAAAATATGCGAATTTAAGGTAAATTTTCAAAAAACGCCGCCTGCCCGCCAAAATTTGCCTAAAAACGCGAAAATAGCCCTAAATTTTACCTAAAATACACGAAAATAAGGCTTTTATTCCCGTATAAACCCATTAAATAGCGGAAATCTAAATCGCGATTTATGGGCTTTTTGAGGGGGATTTTTTACCACGAACCACACGAACCAAAGAGCGAACAGAAGGATTTGGGTATTCTACCGATAAGCGCGTTAGACAGGAGCGAAAGTTTAGGGGTTTTTGTCCGTTATCTTGCCGTAAAGTCCAAAGCCACCCCCTCAAACAACAACCCCCTGATCCCTTTGCTCTCTACAACACACATATTGTAGTTAATATCTTAGCCCTCTAGGTTCGCTGATGTTCGTGTGGTTCGTGGTAGAATTCTTCGTTCTTGTTCGTGTGGCTCGTAATTAAAAATTCTTAAGCTGAGCCATAAAGTTATTTTCCGCGTTTCTTATAAGGGAGATTGCCCTTGAAAAAACAGGTATAAAATCTTTTGGATCATTTAAAAGTAATTCAGCGGTAATGGAGATAACTTTTCTGTCGGGAGAAAAGGCAACCTTAACTACCTTTGAACTTCTATTTGAAGAATTTGCCGCGTTAATAGCGGTTTCTTGGGAAACGGTATCCATCTTAAATCCAGTATAAACCTGAAAAAATTGAAGATCCTTATCGTCTACAATTATAAAATAAGTATCGCCTGCCACTTTAAATTGAATATCGCCGTCAGAGTCAACTGTAGGAATATAACCTTCTTGACGTAAATATTCTATGTAAGCGTTTTGTAAATCCTCTTTTGTCCATTGCTGTTGCGAGGCTACAGGGAAGACAAAAATACCCCCCAGAATTAAAATAGCAATTAAAATCTTACCCGCTTTTGACATACAAAACTCCTTAAATATTAATATAATGATATTTTCTTAATAGTATCACCCTATTTCAGGCTTGTCAAGATGATATTTTTGTACAAGATATATGCCTAAAGATTTTGTTCTGTAATAATAAAATGAGTATATAGTGAGTTGTGGATAGTAGATAGCATTTCACTTTCACGGCTTCACCACCACAAACCCTGCCGCTCCCAAAACAAAGAACATGGTCATTCAATATGAATTCTAACGTTCCTTTCCCTGTAAACATTCCGTTCTTTGCCCTTTTCCCGCCTGAAGAAGGCTGGGACATAGATACCCTTCGTCTTGCTGGAGACGGTTTGATTTATTACAGGGCTGCAAAAAGAGAAGGCTCCTCTC
>NZ_BDHD01000110.1:0-6286 GCF_054786075.1 Treponema sp. R6D11
GTCTTTTCAACGGGAATATGACGAATTAAATATTTTATTAAAACGCGGCGTTACGGAAAATTTTCATGAGTTAAATTTCTATAGGGCCGTTGAATTAATGCATGACGGAAATATCGACTTGGCTTTTGACTTCTTACGGTCAATACCCGAAGAAAGCGCGGACTGGTATGTTTACGCGAATAAGGGGCGCATATTTGAATCCCAGCGTTCTCTTTCACTCGCTTTGGAGCAGTACTCTTTCGCGCTTGAAAAAAATCCCGATAAAAAGACCGCGTCTAAAATTACATTCAACAAGTCAAGGTGCTATACCGCCCTCGCCCGCCCCTCCGACGCGCTTATCGCCCTTGAAGACGCGTTGAATCTAGACCCTGATAACCTTACCGCGCGTCTTGAGTATGAAAGATTATTGTTCTAGTATTACAATATGAAAATATGGTTTGCCACAAATAACGCCCATAAAAAAGAAGAGCTTGAAAAAGTCTTAAACGTAAAACTTTTTATCCCGTCTCAGGAGGGAATAAAATTTAATCCCGATGAAACGGGAAGAACTTTCAGCGAAAATTCCCTGATTAAGGCGCGGGAACTTAAAAAACTTCTTGGTAACAGCGGTGATCTTGTAATAGCGGACGATTCCGGTCTTTGCGTTAACGCGCTTGAAGGAAGACCTGGCGTATTTTCCGCGCGATATGGGGAAAAAGACGGCAAGAAGCTCGCTAGCGGGGAACAAAACCTTTTGCTTATTGACGAATTGGGTGAAAACCAAAACAGAAGCGCTCGCTTTGTCTGCGCCATGACCGTTTTGCGTGAAACTGAAAATTTTATCATCGTTCAGGAAACCCTTGAGGGGGAAATTGTTAGAAAGAGCGGAATGAAGGGGGACGGCGGCTTCGGTTACGATCCCATTTTTTGGATACCTTCATTAGGGCGCACCCTTGCGGAACTTTCCATGGAAGAGAAGAACACGTTGAGCCACAGGGGAAAAGCTGGGAAAGTTGTATCGGATGTTTTGACGCATTTAAACAAATGATGAATTTAAGAAGATCTAACCACGAACCACACGAACCAACACGAACAACGAAAAGATATGTGCAAAAAGTTCGTGAGTTTCGTGTGGTTCGTGGTAAAAATTCTTCCTCTTATTCTTTTAAGGAGCAATTTTGCCTAAACTTAACATTGAAGAACAATTAAACGAACAGCAGGCGCTTGCGGTGCGCACGACTGAGGGGCCTTCTCTTATCATCGCTGGCGCTGGATCGGGAAAAACAAGCGTTATTACCTACCGTATCGCGTATATGCTGGAAAAGGGAATTCCCCAGTCGGCGATACTTGCGCTCACTTTTACAAACAAGGCGGCGCGTGAAATGGAGATAAGAGTAAAGGAATTAACGGGAAAGAAACTGCAAAGCCTAAGTATCAGCACTTTTCACGCTTTCGGGCTAAGTATTATTAGGGACGAGGCAGAACTTTTGGGATACAGAAAGAATTTTTCGGTTTACGACGAAACAGACAAAATTACGCTTATAAAGGAATCGTTACGCGAATGTAGAATGTTTTCCCATAAAGTTGATCTTTACTCGCTTAGCCAGTTTTTCTCCAAGGTAAAAACGGGACTTGTCCAATGGAACGAAAACGCCGACATGAAACCCGTTTATGAGGAATACAATCAGGCGTTAAAGATTTACAACGCCGTTGATTTTGACGATCTTTTAACCGTACCGCTTGAACTGTTTGAAAAACACGAAGAAGTCCTTCAAAAATACAAAAAGAAATACCGGTATATATTAATAGATGAGTTTCAGGATACGAGCCTTATCCAATATAAATTGATAAGGTTTCTCGCCTCGGAAAAAAACGCTAATATCTGCGTTGTGGGCGACGACGACCAGTCGATTTATTCATGGCGCGGCGCGAATTACGAGAACATCTTGCTGTTTGAAAATGATTTTCCGGAAAGGACGGAAATTAAACTTGAACAAAATTACCGTTCTACCGGCACTATTCTTGACGCGGCGAACGGGGTAATTTCGCATAATAAAGACAGAAAGGGAAAAAACCTGTGGTCGCGGGACAAGAAGGGAAAGCCAATAGAACTTTTTTACCCCGAGAACGAAACCGCTGAAGCGGAATTTATATCGGATCAGATTAGGCGTTTATCGATAGCGGAAGATTACAAATACCACGATTTCGGCGTGCTTGTAAGGACAAACTCCCTTATGCGCAATATAGAAGAAATCTTTTTGGCGGATAATATTCCCTACCGCGTTTCAGGCGGGACCAGTTTTTTCCAACGCAAGGAAATAAAGGACATAATCTCGTATATGCGTCTGATTTCCAACACGAACGACGACGTGAGCCTTTTACGGATTATCAACACACCGCGCAGAGGCATAGGTAAAACTACGGTCGCCTCGTTAAACGAACTCGCGAAAAAAAATCATATCTGCGTTTGGGACGCACTTTCCCGCAGGATTTACGCCCATTCGCAGGGACAGCAAAACCTTTTTGACGACCATAAGGCGCTTACGGAACTGGAGGAATTTTCCGCGATGATAGAACATTTTCGCACCCTTATGATTGAAAAACAAACTGAGGAAGGAAAACCGTGGAAACTTTCCCAATGCGTTCGCAAGTTAGTTGACGAAATTGACTATTGGAGCTATCTTGTCATTGAACACGGAAAAGACGAGAAAAAAGCGAGATGGAAATACACGAATATCGAATACTTTATCAGAATGATAGAAAACTGGGAAGACGATCCCGACAACCTTGACGCGGGGCTTTACCCGTGGCTTAACCGAATAAGCCTTATCACGAGGGACGATGGGAATAACGACAACGAGGGGAAGGTAAACCTTTCCACAATTCACGCCGCAAAGGGATTGGAGTTCCCTGTTGTTTTTATCGCTGGCGCGGAAAAGGGGTTAATGCCCCACGAGAAAAGCATAATTAAAACGGACGAAGACGGCGAAGACGAAGCTGGGAGCATCGAAGAAGAGCGCCGTCTTTTTTACGTGGCGATTACAAGGGCGAGGGAAAAATTGTACATAACGTGCTGCCGCAGGCGGCGGCGACTGCAAACGGCGGACGAGTGCTCCCCTTCCCCATTTCTCGCGGAGATACCGCCTGAATTGGTCAAATACCACGAAAAAGAACCCGAAGTTATTGACGACGCGAAAGCGGATGAATACATGGCGAAGATTAAGGCTATGTTTAAGTAATTATTATATCTTTTTTCACCCTATCACTCTATGACACTGTGAAGTTCTTACAATATATAAATAAACATAGCAAAAGGAAGAAAACAAGGAGAAGGCAAAATGAACAAGAATAGTAAAACAGAAAAAATTATCTTAGAAGAGGGATTTCTTTCTAACAAGCGGCATCTTGCCTCCACGGATTATTATACCGTTTTCTTCAAAAACGCAACCTTGCGAGATGTCAATAAATTCCTTAAGACCCTGCCTGTAACACATTTTGAATGGGAAAGTCTTATGGCGTGTGAATACGAATACACGGTAACCGAAACCAGTCCTTTTAAAGTTGAAATACAATGTTCAACAGAAGGCACGGGTATGTACAGGCCGATTATTGACGCGGTACAGGAGTGTTCCCTTTGGGCTTTGCTAGTATGTATGGAACAAAGAAAAGAAGACGGGAAAAGAATGACACTTTATTCATATCAGGAAATATTTAAAAAACAGGAACTAATTCAAAGAGATTTACAAAATAAGGTTCGGACTATTAGCGGCAGGGAAGAATTTGTTTTTGAAGACAATGATACCTCTGCATTTCAGACAATTGCGACAAGGGACGAAGCTGTAAAGACCGACTTGGAGCCAATCGTCAGAATGTGGCTTGCCAGAAATATGAAAACCGAAGCTTTGTTGTTTGATGCTGTACGGAAAAACGGATGGGCGCTTGAATATGTTCCGGAAGAATTAAAGACTAGGGAATTGTGTCTTGAGGCATTAATGCATACCCAATCCAAAAATACGATTCAATTCTTGCCGAAAAAGTTCAAGACTGTGAAACTATATATTGAAGCGATAAAGCGCAATATACGTTTATTCCATTATGTACCGAAAAAACTGCAAGCCCGAGTGTTCGCGGAGTTGAAGAAAAGCGGCGGCGAAAAAGTGGGGACGCAATCATGAAATACCCCTGATTTCCCTTTGTGTCCTTCTCCCCCTTCGTGCCCTTTGTGAGAAATTCTTTTGGAAAAATTTAATTTTTATTCTAAAGCGTTACCTCGCCAAACGGTGGCGCTTCTTCAAGCACCCTCGCTATTATACGATGATTTTCCAGCACTAAATCGGGGTCGCTTTCCAGAATCGCAAACGCGTCTTCGCGGGCGCGTTCAAGCTGTTCTATGTCGCGGACAGGGTCGGCTATCCCAAAAAACATATACCCCGACTGCTCGGTACCAGTAATAAGGCCTGGACCACGCAATTTTAAGTCTTCCTGCGCTATTACAAAACCGTCGCTGTTTTCCAACATTACTTTAAGGCGCGTCTTTCCGTCTTCCGTAAGTTCGTCCGAGTAAACAAGAAAGCAGTACGACTGCTCCTGCCCCCTGCCTACGCGCCCGCGCAACTGGTGTAACGCCGAAAGACCGAAACGCTCGGCGTGTTCAATTACCATGCATGTCGCGTTAGGTACGTCCACGCCCACTTCTACAACGCTTGTGGCGGCGAGAATTTTTATTTTTCCCTTGCGAAAATCGTCCATTATCCGAATTTTTTCTTCTTCGGGCAGTTTGGAATGGATAAGGGCGGTTTTTTGCTTTGGGAAAATTTCCTTTCCAAGCCTTTTCGCCATTGAGACCGCGTCTTTTATTTCCTCGTCTTTATTATCATCACTGCCCTCGATTAACGGATAGACAAAATACGCCTGCCTTCCCTTTTCCAGTTCGCCCCTTATATAATCATAAACCTTCATTTCGTTTGACTCTCTCGCGAGGTGGGTTATAATTTGCTTCCTTCCCGGCGGCATATCCTTAATTACAGAAACGTCCATGTCTCCGAAAACGGTAAACGCGAGCGTCCGAGGAATGGGAGTGGCGCTCATCATTAACAGGTTGGGATTGTCCCCCTTGGACATGATAAGCGCCCTCTGCGTTACGCCAAAACGATGCTGTTCGTCTATTACGACAAGTTTTAAATTTTTATATGTTACGTCTTTTGAAAAAAGGGCGTGGGTGCCAACGACAATATCAATTTTCCCCGCATGAAGGTTCTTTATTAATTCTTTGCGTCCTTGCGAATTTATATTGCCCGTAAGAAAGGCGACACTTAATCCAAGCGGCTCCAAAAGACGCGCGGCGTTTTCCGCGTGCTGGCGGGCAAGAAGTTCCGTGGGCGCCATAATCGCGGCCTGCCCGTTACCTTCAATAGCTCGTAACGCCGCGAGAAACGACACGAGGGTCTTGCCGCAGCCGACGTCACCCTGCAAGAGCCGCGCCATCGGCACATTGGACGCCATGTCGGAATTGATCTCCTTTACCGCCGTGTTCTGCCCTTCCGTTAGGGAAAAGGGCAGTCTTTCCAGAAGGCGGCTTTGAAGGGGCGTGAAAGACGCGTCGCCGGCGGAATTACTGAAAACTTCAGCGCTTTTTTTCCCTTTTCTTTCGATAACGCGTTTTCCTACCATAACTTCCAGGTAAAAAAGCTCTTCGTAAACAAGGGATTTTTTTGCTATTTTCAATTCGTTAAAGGATTTTGGATAGTGAATCGCCATAACAGCGTCGCTTTTTTTCATCAATTTATCCCTTTCGATAATTTCACGCGGAAGCTCGTCTTCTATTTTTGCTACGTATTGTTCAAGAATATGCAAAATAAAGCGGCGCATCTGTTTTTGCGTTATATCTTGCGTAAGCGGATACACAGGAAGAATATCGAGGGATTTTTTGTCGGTTTCTAAAGGTTCAATATCAAAAGAGCCTGATTGAATCTCGCCTCGATTGTACTTAAAACGCCCCCAAAGTTTAAATTTAGCGTCGACAACAAGCAGTTTGGAGAGGTAATGGCGGTTATTAAAAAAAAAAACAACCCCCCCACACCAAAGTAAAAACCCCCCCCCCCGGAAAAAAAAAAAAACAACCTTTAAAACCCCATAAATTTAAAAAACCAAAAAAAAAAAAGAAAAACGAAAAAAAAAAAAAAACCTTCCCCCCCATAAAAAAAAACACCCCCGCCAAAAAAAAAAACCCCGCCGCCAAAAAAAACAAAACCCCCCCAAAACCCGGCAAACCCCCCCCCCGCCGCAAACACAACCGCCGCCGTTACGC
>NZ_BDHD01000111.1:0-6148 GCF_054786075.1 Treponema sp. R6D11
CATATGTATCAACCGTTTTTTCAATAATAATTCTAATTCCTCTTTCTGCCGCTCTCGGCAAAATTTTCGGCTTCACAGAAAGGCTCAAGCTCTTCAAATAATTCGCAGCAAAACACATTGACTTTTCCCTTTTTTTTGTGATAGAATAAATAATTGCTTAAACGAAGGGGAAAGATAAAATTATGCAAGAATACATTGAGATAAAAGGCGCAAGAGAACACAACCTTAAAAATGTTTCGCTGAAAATTCCAAAAAATAAGTTTGTAGTTATAACAGGCGTATCCGGTTCAGGGAAATCCTCCCTCGCTTTTGATACAATATATGCCGAAGGCAGACGTCGCTATATCGAATCCCTTTCAGCCTACGCCCGCCAATTCTTAGGTCAAATTGACAAACCAGATGTTGACCATATCTCTGGGCTTTCCCCTGCGATTTCAATCGACCAAAAAAGCACAAACAATAATCCTCGCTCAACCGTCGGCACAATCACGGAAATTTATGATTATCTTCGTCTATTATATGCAAGAATCGGTATTCAACATTGCCCTAATTGCGGTAAAAAAGTCCACGAACAAACATTGGACCAAATCGTCGACAACGTTCTAACCCTAGACGAAGGAACAAAAATCAGATTGCTCGCACCAGTTGTTCGCGGAGAAAAAGGAACGCACGAAAAACTGATAGCCGAACTCCGTAAAAAAGGCTTCTCTAGAGTTAGAATCAACGGCGAAGACAAGCAGCTAGATGACGATATCACCCTAACTAAGACAAAAAAGCATAGTATCGAAGTAATCGTAGACAGACTTGTAATTAAAAAAGATATAACAAAGCGCCTAACCGATAGCATCGAAACTTGCCTAAAAAACTCAGACGGGCTAGTTCTTGTCGATATAATTGGCGACGGAGAAAAACTATATTCAACCAACTTCGCCTGCAACGATTGCGGGATTTCATTAGAAAAGTTAGATCCCCGTAATTTTTCATTTAACAACCCTTTCGGCGCATGCCCCGTTTGTTCAGGGTTAGGCGAAGTCGTATCAATCGACGAAAATAAAATAGTCAAAGATTGGAACCTTTCGCTATATGAAGGAGCTATCGGCGCAAGCGGCTGGAGCTTTGGCGATGTAGCATCAAGCTATTTCAAAGGACTAGCCGAGCACTATAATTTTGACATACGCACACCACTAAAAGATCTCCCACGCGAAATCCTGGATGTTATTTTCTATGGCTCAGGCGATGAAAAAATCAAAATCGATTATGAACGCGGTAAAAACAAGAGCGTCTGGCACGCGAAATTTGAAGGCGTAATTAAAAACTTAGAGAGAAGACATAGAGAAACGAATTCGAGTTGGATGCGCGCAGATATAGAAAGCAATATGACACACAGCCATTGTCATGAATGTGGCGGCAAAAGGCTCAATAAGCAAGCTCTCGCCGTCTTGATCAACAAGAAAAATATCTATGAAATCTGCCAACTCTCGTTAGCCGACGCAAAAGATTTTTTCGATAATATCAAGCTAACGAAAAAAGAAGAACACATAGCAAGACAAATACTAAAAGAAATCCGCTCAAGGATAAAATTCTTGGTCGATGTTGGGCTATCGTATTTAACTCTATGGCGTTCATCAGGTTCTCTTTCAGGCGGAGAAGCACAACGAATTCGCTTAGCAACCCAAATTGGAGCAGGATTAACCGGAGTCCTATACGTGCTCGACGAACCTTCGATTGGGCTACACCAAAAAGACAACGACCGTCTAATCGCAACCTTGCGCGAGCTGACCAATCTAGGCAACACACTTCTCGTAGTGGAGCATGACGAAGACACCATGCGAGCGAGCGATTTTATAGTCGATGTCGGTGTTCGAGCAGGCATCCATGGTGGCAACATCGTAGCGACAGGTGATATAAACGAGATTATGTTAGAAGAAAAAAGCCTTACTGGTCAATATTTATCCGGCATAAAAAAAATCAAAACTCCAAAATCAAGACGCGAAGGCACAGGCGATTTCCTCGAGGTGATAGGCGCGGAAGAAAACAATCTAAAAAAACAAAATGTTAAAATCCCTCTAGGTGTATTAACATGCGTCACAGGCGTTTCCGGCTCAGGAAAATCCAGCCTCATAACAGAAATTCTATATAAAGAACTTGCAAATAAATTAAACCGAGCATCTACTACCGGTGGCAAACATAAAGAGATTAAAGGTTTGCAGCATTTAGATAAAGTAATCGAGATTGACCAATCACCGATAGGCAGAACTCCGCGCAGTAACCCCGCAACATACACAGGTCTTTTCACAGACATCCGCAATATTTTCGCCGCAACAAACGACGCGAAAACAAGAGGCTACACAGCATCAAGATTCAGCTTCAATGTCCGTGGCGGCAGATGCGAGGCATGCTCAGGCGACGGCATAACAAAAATCGAAATGCACTTTCTACCAGATGTATATGTCCCATGCGAAGTCTGCAACGGCAAGCGTTATAACCGCGAAACCCTAGAGGCGAGATATAAAGGCAAGAACATATACGAAGTGTTGGAAATGACAGTCGAGGACGCTCTCAAATTCTTTGAAAACGTTCCTAGAATCGCCAAAAGATTAGAGGTTCTAAATAGCGTTGGATTAGGGTATATTAAACTCGGTCAAAGCGCAACAACGCTATCGGGCGGTGAAGCACAAAGAGTTAAACTCGCAACAGAGCTATCAAAACGCAGCACAGGACGCACAATCTATATCCTCGACGAACCAACAACAGGGCTGCATATATCCGATGTTAAAAAATTAATCAAAATTTTAAACAAGCTTGTCGATTCTGGCAATTCAGTCGTAGTTATCGAACACAATCTCGATGTCATCAAAACAGCCGATTATATAATTGACCTAGGTCCTGACGGTGGTGATGGTGGTGGTGAAATAATCGCAACGGGCACACCTGAAGAAGTCGCTGAAAACAAAAAAAGCTACACAGGCAAATATCTGAAAAAACACCTATAAAAAAGGGCAAAAGCCCTTTTTTTGTTTATATCGTCAAAGTCTGCCTCATCATCTTCTCAACCCTTTCCGCAATCTTCGCATTCTCCGGCATATTTTGGATATTTTCATAAACTCTGCCATATAAATTAAGTTTCCTGCAATATATATCGCTCCACTCATATATACAGCTGTCCAAAGTGTCAATATTATTATAATTCAATTCTGGATTGATGTTCGCTAAATCCGTCAGCATTGTTTCGCACGTCACTTCCAACGCCGCCCGCTCAACAATATCCAATCCTAACTGCCCGCTCGCCTGCGCCAATTTTATAACGCCGATCAACGGCGATTTCGCATAGCTCTCTCCGTCATCAAATGTAAACTCAAGCTCTTTGCAATAAAAATCATCCACCCAACGAATTCCAAGCTGTTTTAATCCCGCCAAAAATTTTTCAGGTGCATATATATCCACGCTCTGCTTAACCACATCAGCGATTTCAGTGTCTCCCCTAATCAGCATCCCATCCATATCCAGAAACAGCACATCAGCCCCCATAATGGCTTGCACACTCTGCTCAAACGTCATAGCCCGCCCGCCGATATAGATCTTGCTATCATCTAAAATATATCTTATGCTTTCAAGTTGCCGCAGGCTATACTCGCGCATCAACCCTTCATTTAAGTACCGCCCGTTGCAAATATCGCAGGTCGGCAAAAGCAACATTTCTTTTCGTATGCCCATAACTCCCCCATTGCATACATTATACCAAATTTTACATATTTTGTCAATTCATATCCTCTTTTTTGCGTTTTTTTAATGCTGCAATACCTGCCATCGCAAGCAAACTTGTTAGCGAAATTAGCATCATGTTGGCATCGCCTGTTTTCGGCACGTCTGCTTCCTCTTCTTCCTCGTTTGTTACAACTGCAATTTCAGGAACCTCAGCAGACGGCTCTACGGGTTCTACAGGCTCGTCAGGCTCAGTTGCTGGCGGTTCTTCAGGGTCTGTTTGCCCGTTCGTTTCCGCTGGCTCAATAGTTAATCTTCCCGGCAAAATTTCGATGTCGTATAGGTCGCTAATTAGCCCCGTTCCAGTTATTGCAAACTCGCCAGGCTCTGTCGCAATCACTATTGCATCTCCACCATCAACAGAATAAATTATATTTCCAAAAATAACGTCTTCGAAAACATGTCCATCCAACAACCCAACGCACGTGTAGCCATAGACTATCTCGTCGCCTATGCAGGCATTTATATCATTGATTTGTATAGTTATAACCGGTTTTTCATCGGGCGCACCATTGTTTGGCGGAGGCGGATCTTCCCCATCGCTACCAATTGCCCCAGGCGTAGGAGTCGGCTCCGGCTCAGGTTCGACAACAATTCTCAAAACCAATGTTCTTTGAATTTCACTGTCTTCAAAAACTACATTTGGCGCCTTAGCATAATAATATACAATATATTCTCCTGGCTCAGTGGCTGCAGGAAAGGCACTAGAGTATGCTCCGTCTTCTTTCAAAGGCTCCTCCTCGTCTGCTTTTCTAACGGCATAAACAACTTCACCAAAATCAGAAACTGGAGCAGTAGTCAACAATTCTATTTGCTCTCCTGTATAAATTAATTCCTCGCGAACTTCAGGGGTGCTTATAGTGCAGGGCTCCATACGCTTTGCAATAACATCATCTGCATTTTTAATCCCATTTGTAAACAATGTTTTTCCACTAGTAATTAGATTTTTCCAATCACTTTCGAATTCTGCTGGAACAACGATTTGCAATTTATTCGACGACCCCGTGCCAGGACTACGAGCAAAATCAATATTCTTTGTTGAATAGAGCCCCACACCGCCCGTGGCCACATATGTGCTCAAATTTTCACAATATAGTGAATAACCATCCATAATGGTGCCAGTCGCTTTGGAAACACTAGACAGATCTGGCAAATATACCACTTCAGCTGATATACAATTGCCAGCATACATACTCATAAAATTCACTACATCGGTAATTTTTGATGTATCTGGAACCTTAACTGTTTTAAGCGAACGCGCTCCATAAGCATAATGACTCATAAATCCTGTGCTAGTTTTAGTAATATTTGATGTATCCGGCACATCCAGGTAAATCAGCGAACTGCAATCATATGCATATTGAGACATGAATTGTTCTCCTCCACTAGTGAATTTCGAAGTGTCCGGCATAGGAAGTTTGGTTAATTTGCTACAGCCTCTTGCATACCCTACCATAAAATAATAACTTTGACCATTGAGATTGCCAAATACAATGTTTGATAAATCTGGTACATCTAGCCTCACAAGACTGGAACAACCAAATGCATAATAAGTCATAAAATCACTTTCCACATAGCTCATGTTTGATGTGTTGGGAACCCCTAGTGAAGTAAGCCCCGAACAACCATATGCGTAAGTATGCATAAAACTCTGTCCAGAATGAGAAAAACTAGAAGTATCGGGCACTCCTAAAGACATCAAGGACGAACAATCACGAGCATAACTAACTAAAAAGTATGCGCCAAAATCTTTTTGATTCGGCGTACAAGAAACATCCACATCTGCCTTAACATTTGGTAACACTACAACCAGACCACTATTACTTGTAAAACCTCCTTTTGGAGTATAAATAAAAACAACTTCGTTTGGCTCAATTACAATCACATCGTTTTTTTCGCTCCAGTTGACACCGTCCCGAGAATACCTGCTGTCTCGATTCAATGTTTTCTCAACTGTTTCCGCATCATCACGAACCCTCATCCTTGCCACCACACCACTCCCCGGCGCAGTAAACCCATTGTTCCATTCCAATGTCCCGCCCGGTGTCCCTGGCGCTGGATTTAACGCAATATATTCAACAGCAGCTTTAGCTTTTGGCAAAACTAAACCCGCAGGCAAAATAGAAACAAAAAGAGCTATACACAACAAAACAGATAGGCATTTGCATCCTACTCTCTTGAAGTTATCAAAAACAGTTTTACCTTGCATAATAATCTCTCCCAATCATCTTTTCCGCATCCTTTATATAATCGCATTCCTCTCTTCGCAACGCCTCGGCGATGAATTGCCGAATAAATTTTGGTTCTAGCCCTCCGCAGGAGCCGTTTGGGGGCGTGGGGCGATCCGGAACGCCCCACGTTTTGCCTACTTTGTCGCACAAAGTAG
>NZ_BDHD01000112.1:0-6003 GCF_054786075.1 Treponema sp. R6D11
TTTAAGTAAAGGGTAACAATGTACATTAATTGACCATTTTCCGGCTTATGTGCATAATTAAGCCATGAAAGCGGGTATTATCGGCGCGACAGGGTATGCCGGGGCCGAATTGGCGAGGCTCCTTTCGGGGCACCCAAAGATTGATAAATTGGTACTTTCCTCGGTAAGTTTTGAAGGGGACAATATAGAAGAAGTCTACCCTAACTTTTTGGGCAGGCTCTCCTGCAAACTTCAAAAAGCCGAAGATGTCGTCGCCGCGGCCGACGTGGTTTTCGCGGCCTTGCCCCATGGGGTAGGGGAGCCGTTCGCCGCCTCATGCATGGAACGGAAAATTCATTTTATAGACTTTTCCGCCGACTTCCGATTTGACGACGATGAAGCCGTCTACACGGCGTGGTATGGAAAAAATTATAAATACCCCGAACTGCACAAGAACTCGATTTACGGCCTAGTTGAATTAAACAGGCAAAAAATAAAAAACCTCGCGGCAAAGGGACCGGTCATTATAGGCAATCCCGGCTGTTATCCCACGGGCGGCTCTTTGGGCGCGTTCCCCGCTCTGGCGAAGGGGTTGAATTGCCTTGACGCGCCCGTCATCGTAGACGCGGTTACGGGCGTTACTGGCGGCGGCAGGGAGCCGTCCCGCTCCTTCCACTACGCCGAATGCGCCGATTCCGTCTCGCCGTACAAAGTCGCCTCCCACAGGCACTCGCCGGAAATCGCGCGAAACTTGGCGGCGATGGCGGCAACGGGCAACAATTCCGCCCCGCGCCTTATTTTTACCCCGCGCCTCGCGCCCTTAAACAGGGGAATCCTAAGCGTCATTTACATTCCGCTAAAAGAGAACTGGCGCGTAAAAGTGGGCGACGCGAATCTGCCGCCCTCAAAAGAAATCGAGGCGAAGGCCGATGAAATCCGCAAACTTTACTCCGATTTTTACAAGGGCGAGCCTTTTGTGCGGATACTGCCCGCGGGCCTTCCTGCCGCGACCAACAGAGTGCGCCAGTCGAACTTCTGCGACATCTCCGTCCATATCGACTTAAACGGTTCAACGTTGATTGTTACCACCGCCATAGACAACATGGTAAAAGGGGCGGCGGGTCAGGCGGTTCAGAATATGAACGTCCTTTTCGGTTTTGACGAAAAAGCCGGCCTTGACGCGATACCGGCGCTATTCTAGCGGCGCTTTTTTAGGAATAAAAATGAAGGAAATAACAGGCGGGGTTTGCGCCCCAAAAGGTTTTCTCGCCGGCGGCATACGTTGCGGGATAAAGCCAAGTTCACAAAAAAAAGATTTGGCGCTTATCTACTCGAAAAAACCCTGCGAAGCGGCGGCAATGTTTACGTCTAACAAGGTATGTGCCGCGAGCGTTCAGGTAAGCAGGGAAAATATCGCCGGCGGAAAATTGCGCGCCATAATAGCCAATTCGGGCAACGCAAACGCCTGCACGGGGCAGGAAGGCATGACCGCCGCAAAGCGCATGGTTCAACTTGCGGCGGACGCGCTTGGAATTCCCAATAGCGAAGTCGCCGTCGCTTCCACGGGAGTCATCGGCGTGCCTTTGCCGATTTCGGTAATAGAGAAAAATATCGGCGCGTTAAAGGCAAGTCTGCGAAAAGACGAGATGGGCCACGCCGCCGCGCTAGAGGCGATTATGACGACCGACACGCGAAAAAAAGAAATCGCCGTGGAAGCGGAAGTAGGCGGCAAACCTGTCCGTATCGGGGCAATGACGAAGGGTTCGGGCATGATTCATCCCAACATGGCGACAATGCTCGCTTTTATCACAACGGACGCGGCGGTGGAAAACGCGGCGCTCCAGTCCGCTCTTCGCCTCGCCGTGAAACGCTCCTTTAACCGCCTTACCGTGGACGGGGACACTTCCACCAACGACATGGTAGTCGTAATGGCGAACGGCGAGGCGGGGAACGCGCCCGTCAACGCTTCGGATTACGGCGCATTTTACGAAGCGCTCGAACACGTCTGCGTAGCCCTCGCGAAAAAAATGGCGCGGGACGGGGAAGGGGCGACAAAACTTGTTACTGTAACCGTAACAAACGCGGAAAGCGAGGATATTGCCGAAACCCTCGCGAAATCAGTCGCCTCTTCAAGTCTTGTAAAAGCCGCCTGCTTCGGCGCGGACGCGAACTGGGGGCGGGTGTTATGCGCCCTAGGTTACGCCGGGGCTGACTTCGCGCCTGAAAAGACGGATGTGTCGTTTAAGAGTACGGCGGGGGAAATACAGGTCTGTAAAAACGGCGGCTCCGTTCCTTTCAGCGAGGAAATAGCGAAAAAAATCCTGTCCGAAGAAGAAATTGAGATACTGGTCGACTTGCATTCAGGGGGCGAAAAAGCGTCCGTTTGGGGGTGCGATCTCACTTACGATTATGTTAAAATAAACGGGGATTACAGATCATGAAGGAACAATTTTCAGGCGAATCAAGGGCGGGGATACTCGTTAACGCGCTTCCGTACATTCAAAATTTTCAAGGTAAAATAATCGTCGTAAAATACGGCGGGAATGCCATGCAGAGCGAAGAACTGAAAAAAGCCGTAATCGAAGACATAATCCTTATGGCGTGCGTCGGGATACGCACGGTGCTTGTGCATGGCGGAGGCCCCGAAATCGAGGCGATGTTGAAAAAGACGGGCAAGGAGAGCAAGTTTATCAACGGGCTCCGTTACACCGACGAGGAGACGATGGACATAGTGCAGATGGTTCTGTGCGGAAAAGTGAACAAGGAGATAGCTGCCCTTATAGAAAAAAACGGGGGCAGGGCAATCGGCTTGTGCGGGATAGACGGCGGCATGTTAAAGGCGCGCAGGATTAAAGGGGAGGCCGATCTTGGGTTTGTGGGGGAAATCGAACAGGTAGACATAGAGCCGTTAATCTCAATTTTGAATTCAGGCGCGATTCCGGTCATATCCTCGGTCGCCTACGGTCTTGGGGAGGACGAAGGAAAAGCCCTCAATATTAATGCCGATATAGCCGCAGCCAAAATAGCGGCCGCCCTTAACGCCGAAAAACTGGTGCTTATGACCGACGTACGGGGCATTTTACGCGATGTAAAGGACGAAAATACCCTTATTAAAGCCGTGGAAAGGCCGCAGTTGGACGCCCTTAAAAAAGAGGGGATTTTAACCAAGGGAATGATCCCCAAAGCGGACTGTTGCGCCCTCGCACTGGACGGCGGGGTGAAAAAAGCCCATATAATCGACGGGCGGCTTCCCCACGCCATACTTATCGAACTGTTTACCGACGAGGGAATCGGCACCATGATTTCGCCCTAGATACTGGACAAAGATCGCTAAAATTTGCTAAAATGCCGTAAGATACGAGGAGGTCAGTTGGCTGAGAAAGATTTACGCATAAATGAGCAGATTCGCTCGCGCGAAGTACGTTTAATCCGTGATGAGGGTGAAGAACCTCAGGGGGTTATGTCCGTCGCACAGGCGCTTGAGCTTGCGAAAGAAGCCGGCCTTGATCTTGTTGAAGTTGCGCCGCAGGCGGTTCCGCCCGTGGTAAAAATTTTAAACTTTGGAAAGTTCAGGTTTGAAAACGAAAAGAAGCTTCGGGATTCTAAGAAAAAGCAAAAGCTTTTGAAGCTTAAAGAAATCCGAATGCAGCCTAAGATCGACGACCACGATCTGGATTTCAAATCTAAACATATAAAAGAGTTTTTGTCCGAAGGAAACAAGGTTAAAGTTACGATCCGTTTCCGGGGACGCGAACTTGCCCATACGGAACTGGGTTTTGACGTGATGAAGGACGTGCTTTCCCGTATTGAGGGCGAGTACGTTATGGACAAACCGCCGGCTATGGAAGGGCGTTTTATGTCCATGGTTCTGGGACCTAAACCCAAAAAGTAGGAAAGAGAGGAAGTATATGCCTAAGATGAAAACAAAAAAAAGCGCCGCGAAGCGTTACACCTTTACCGGCACAGGCAAGGTAAAGTACAAAAAACAAAACCTTCGCCATATCCTGACAAAAAAGTCATCTAAGAGGAAACGGGGACTGCGCCACGCCGGAATTCTGGCGAGCGAAAACGTGCCGGTAATCAAGAAAAAACTCTTGCCGTACGGGTAAGGGATCACAAGGAAAATTTGAGAGGGAAATTATGTCGAGAGCGATAGACGGTTCCAAAAGAAAAAACCACCGCAAAAAAATACTTAAACTTGCGAAAGGCTACTGGGGACGCAGAAGCACCAACTTTAAAACCGCGAAAGACGCGGTCGCCAAATCCTTGGTGTACGCGTACCGCGACAGGAAGGACAGAAAGGGCGATTTCCGCCGTATTTGGATCATAAGGATCAACGCCGCGTGCAGGGAGAGGGGACTTACCTATTCCCGCCTGATAGCCGGCCTTGACAAGGCGGACATTAAAATCGACCGCAAGGCGCTTGCGTGGCTCGCCACCGAAGACACCGCCGCTTTTAACGCGGTTGTGGAAAAAGTAAAAGCCGCGCTGGGAGCGTAAAAGATGATAAGCCTTGAGCAAGTCCAATTACTGGAATCAAGAGTCACCAAGGCGCTTGAATATGTGCAAAAGGTAAACGAGGAAAACGCGGCATTAATTTCGCAGAGGGAAGAGTTACAGGAAAAACTTGACGCCAACCAAAAACGGATAGACGAGCTTGAAGTGCTTGTGATGCGCTTTAAGAAAGATCAGGGGCGCATTGAAGACGGAATAGTCGCGGCCCTTGACCGCCTAAGCCAGTTTGAAGAGGCGTTTGAAAGCAGCCTGACAGCAAGCAGTCTGAAGGAAAAAAACGTAAAGAAGCCCGCCGCAAAAAAGGCAAAACCGGAAGAAACTGAGACGCAGGCCGCGTCCGCCGCGACAGCCGCACCGGGCGTGTTTTTTGAAATTCAGGAGAAAGAAACAAAAGAGGTTTCCGCGTCTTTGGAAGAGGAACTTTCTTCGGACAGTGAACTTGACATTTTTTAGGGGTTTTTATGGCCAATGAAATATGTCTGGACATTTTAGGCGCTTCATTTACGATAGACGCCGACGAGGACAAAGAGTATCTTAAAAAGGTGCTTGAACAGTACCGGTCGGCCATAGAAAACACACAAAGCATATCAGGAATCACATCCCCCCTTAATATCGCAATTTTAACAGGTTTTATGCTATGCGATGAAATCAACAAAATAAAACAGCAAGTGGAAGGCGAGTCCGCCGAATTGCAACAGCGGACTGAAAATCTGATAGCAAAGCTGGATCAGGCTTTAAAGACCTGCGATGGAAATTAAACTTTATAAGCTTTTCAACCCTATTAAACACTACGAATGGGGGGCGATGGACTTAATCCCCAAATTTACAGGTATGGAAAACAAGGATATGCGCCCCTGCGCCGAAATGTGGATGGGAACCCATCTGTCCCCTTCGCAGGTCAAGCAGGGCGATAACATGATAAGCCTTGCGCAGGCGGTGGGAAGGGAACTTCCGTTTCTTTTTAAGGTGCTTGCGGTAGAAAGACCGCTTTCCATTCAGGCGCACCCGGACAAGGTCCAGGCGCAAGAAGGGTTTGAACGTGAGAACAATGAGGGCATTCCGATAGAAGCGCCCGAGCGTAATTATAAGGACGCGAACCACAAGCCCGAAATTATCTGCGCCCTTACGCCTTTTACGATGATGGCCGGTTTCCGCGATCCCGGAAACATATACCTTTCCCTGAAAGATTTTATAAATATAGCCCCGCAGTTAAAGGAAATAATTACCCCTTTAATGCGCGCCCTTGAATCCGATTCACTTGCGATTTTTTTAAACGTGCTTTTTCATATTACAAAATCGGAAAGGGAATACCTTGCCGATTTTATTAATAAAAACGAAATACGCGAAACGGAAAACATTTCATCTGAACAATCTCAGCTTATGAAAAATTTTGCAGACGAATATCCGTCGGACGCGGCGGTTTTATCCCCCCTTTACCTTAATATTATCACGCTGCAAAAAGGCCAGGCCGTTTACATTCCGGCGGGCATTCTTCACGCCTATATACGC
>NZ_BDHD01000113.1:0-5976 GCF_054786075.1 Treponema sp. R6D11
CCTATGATGATGCAAAGAAGCCTGATAATTGTTAAATGTTTTGTTTTTGATACCATAATTTATTTTGCCATACCAAAATATTTTTCCAGTTCCGCTTCATTGCCGTTTTTGACAATCAAGACAACCTTATCGCCGGCTTTGTAAACATAATCCCCCTGCGGAATAAAAGATGTTTCGCCTCGGTTCACCAACATTAAAAGCCCGTTTTGCGGAAGATGAAACTCTTTTATGGTTTTTTCGACCGCCGGAGAATCTTCCGCTATTTCTATTTTGACAATGCTGACGCTTCCGTCTCCAAGGTTATGAATATCGCTTATACCGCTGCCCATCAGGTGAGACAGTATTGAATCTACTACTACAGATTTAAGCGGAATTGCCACATCTACTCCAAGTTGATGCGCGATAGTTTTATGCCCCGGACTTTTAACGGCGGCAATAGCCCGCCTAACTCCCAAAGATTTTAAATAAATTGCCGCAATGATATTGAGGTCTTGATTATCAGTTACAGTAATGATAAGGTCAAGCTCGCCTAGTCTTTCTTCTGCGATAAAACTTTCATCGGAAATATCCTCGTTCAAAATAAGCGCGTCCTGAAATTTAGCTGACAAATTTTTACAAAGATCATAATCCTTTTCGATAAATGTCACGCTACGCTTGGTTTTTAGAATAAAAGACTTGATAAAAGATTTAAAATCGCCTTTTTTTGTTTTCTTTGAATCAGAAAAATCAGAATTGGATAAAAGTTCTTCGGCAATAAGTTGTCCCAACCGCCCTCCGCCGACAATACCAATGCGATGGATAGGAGTTTCGGTTCTTCCCGCAAGATTAAAAACCTGATCCATATCTTCTTCTCTTGCGACAATATGAATCAAGTCTCCGGGGCTTAGGATTGTAGAACCGGAAGGAAGGAAACATTCTTTTCCCCGTTCAACCAAAGCGATAAGCCCTTCGTCCCTGACAAAGGAATGGAAATCCAAAAGCGAAAGCCCATCAAAGACGCTACCCTTGGTAATATTTACCGACCCCAATTCATAAGGCGTCCCCGGAAACTGCAAAATATTCCCTTGAGCGCCATGCGACATCGCGTTTAAAACAGCCTTTGCCGCTTCAATGTCGGAATGAATAAACCGATCTATCCCAAGAATCCCCGACCCTCTAAGGTCAGAAGAAGTAATTTTTGTATAATCATCATTTCTGACTCTAGCAATTTTTATTACATCAGGATAACGAGAAGCCGCAAGCCCGCAAATAATCATATTAATTTCGTCAGACTCGGTTACGCAAACCAAAGCATCCGCCTGCGCAATCCCCGCTTCCTCAAGAGACTCAAGACTATTCCCCTCGTCATGCAAAACCAAACAATCCAACCGATTAGACGCATGCCTAGCCGTCTCCTCGTTTGATTCGATCAAAGACACGTCATACTTCTCATGTATAAGATAACGAGCAAGCTGAGTCCCTGTAAAACCGGCTCCAACAATTATTACTCTCACATGGATATTATAGCGGATTTTGGGCGGTTGGGCTAGGATATTGAAAAAGGATAAAAACTAAAGATAATTACCTAGAATGATCAACTTGTTAATCCCGCAAGCACCCGATTGGAACAATATACACGCCATCGTCCCGTTGATAACCCAATTCCGTGGCGGTTAAAACCATAAGAAAAGACGGCTCTTTCATTTTATCAAGATTTATTTTATCACGCAGGATTTTTAAGTTTTCGGCTGCCTTCTCTATTTCTTTTACGCCCATTTTAACTTCTATTGCACCCCATCTTCCGTCTTTCAGATGAACAATAGCATCGGCTTCTAGCCCGCTTTTGTCGCGGTAATGAAACACATCACCGTCAATAGATTGGGCATAAATACGCAAATCGCGGACGCACAACGACTCAAATAACAAGCCAAACGTGTTAAAATCCTGTAACAAATTTTCTGAATTAGCGCGAAGGACGGCGGCGGCAATGGAAGGATCGACAAAATGTCTTTTGGACGCATTTCGTAAAGTAGTTTTAGAACGCATAGCGGGATTCCATGCAAGCAAGTCTTCTATTACGAATATACGGCGAAGAGCGTTAATATAAGAAGAAATCGTTTTTTCAGAAATGGTTTCTTCGTCTGCGGCGATATCCTTGTGAATAGTTGTAATGCTTGCCGTTGTAGAAACATTACGTGCCAATGAACGCATTAAAGCGCGAAGACGAGTAGGGCTTTTTTCAACGCCGTCAACACGAGATACGTCAATATTAATTACCGCATCCACATAATCATATACCTGCTTTAACGCTAGTTTCTCCGAAGCGTCAGATTCAACTGCTTCCAAAGAAGCCGACTGCCAGACAGAAGAAGGCCATCCGCCCCGGATCAAAGCAAAAGCCAATTTTTCGATAGTCAAAGATGAACGGACGCCGCTTTCTTTAGCAGTACCGTCAAAAAGAGATTTTAAGGAAAACTGACCGTTCGATTCCAATGATTCAAACAATGACATGGGACGCATTATCATCCGTGAAATGCGACCAGTTCCTGTATGCTGAATAACATTATCTTTTGGTACGGCAGAACCAGTAAGAATGAACTGTCCAGTTTCTCCACGTTGATCTACCGCAAACCGAACCGCATCCCAAAGTACAGGAGCCATTTGCCATTCGTCAATAAGGCGCGGAGTATCTCCGTCCAATAACAGAGAAGGCTTAACATCAGCCGCTTGCAGGTAAGAGGCGGTATGATCCGGGTCTTGCATATAAAGAGCGCTGGCGGCTTTTTCTTCGGCAGTCCTGGTTTTTCCGCACCATTTTGGTCCCTCAATAAGCACAGCTCCTGTCGCCTTCAATGCCGTATCCAGGACTTTATCCGCTATTCTAGGCAGATATTTCTGTTTCATGGTCTATTTTGATTATAATTGGCACTTCCGCATTTGTCAAGGTTTTACTTCCGCTTTTGGCGTGTTTTTACTTCCGAATTTGGCATTTATGGCGAAATATCAATTACATCGCTTAGAAATTGATTCGGTTTTAACACAATATGCTGACTATAGAGGTCTTTTTCAAAATTATCACACACATAGAGTAATAAAAAAGGAGGGCGTACCCTCCTTTTTTGTCGCCATACGGCGTCATTTTGTGACACACCCTTTCGGGGGTCTTGTTAACATACCGACCAATTTTTCGAATAAACTATGTGTTTATTATGCTTTATGGTATAATATTTGTCAAGATAAATTATCGATTAAATTGCTTTTAAATTGAATAATTTGTAATATATTATTATTTTTGGAGGCTAATATGTGGCGTTTAGCATTAGATATGGGCACAAATTCAATCGGTTGGACGGCTTTGGATATAGAAAACCAAGAAAATATAAAGATTCTTGACATGGGAGTACGAATTTTCCACGATGGTCGTGAACCAAAAACTGGAACACCTATTAATGAGGCTCGGCGAAATGCCAGGCAGATGCGGAGACAAAGAGACAGGAAAATTCGTCGAAAAAGAGCAATGTTGAATTTCCTTATCAATAATAGGCTTATGCCAAAAGAACGAGAGGAACAACTAGCTATTGCCCAACTTGATCCCTATAGTCTACGTGCCGCCGCACTTGAACGGAAACTGGAACCTTTTGAACTTGGTCGTATCATGATGCAGTTTTCAGTACGCCGTGGTTTTAAATCAGGCCGCAAGGAACAGCAGGCAGAAAATACTGCGGAACGAGAAGGAATGTTGGGTGGTATCCAATTATTAGAAACAGAATTGAAAGGTCTTACTCTTGGACAATGGCTCTGTAAACAAAGAGAAGCTGGTAATTCAGTTCGGTTCAAAGCCAAAATAGAAAAAACAAAAATTATATATTCTTTTTATCCTTCGCGGGAAATGTATGAAACTGAATTTGCCGCAATCAGAAACAAACAGGAAAAACATTATAAAGAAATCAACTGGGACAGACTACATTGGCTTGTTTTCTTTCAACGTCCGCTCAAACCGCAGGAAAGAGGTAAATGCCAGTTTTATGAAGACGATTACAGAGGATTCAAGGCTTTCCCTTCGGCGCATCGTTTTAGAATTTTACAGGATATTAACAACCTTAAATATTACAATGAGGAAAAAAGAGAAGAAGAAATACCTGTAGAATTAAAAATAAAATTATTTGATGGACTTAATTCACAAAAATCGCTTACATTTAATAAAGTAAGAAAGATGTTTGGAGCGAATTATACGGGGAATTTTAATTTAGAAGACGAAAGAAGAAAAGAACTTAAAGGTAATGAAACATCGGTAGATTTAAGAAAGCCTGAATATTTTGGGGAAGAATGGGATAAACTAGAAATAAAAAAACAAGATGAAATCATAGAAAAATTGATGACAGAAAATGATGAAAAAATTATTTATAATTTCTTAAAATCTTTTGGATTGACAGAAGAAAAAATAAAAAAAATATCAGGTTATAATATGGCGGTCGGGGTAACGATGCTTTCATCGCGTTTTATGATTGAATGTTCTGAAATAATGATAAAAGAATGGATTCGTTATGACGAAGCGGTAAAGAAGATGGGGTTTGATCATTCTATGAAAGAAAAGCAAGATATTAAAAAGAAACTTCCATATTACGGTATAGTACTTAAAAATCTTGTAAGTGGCGGGAAAGGAGAAAATTATAAGGATATTAATAAAAATATGAATATTGATGAAATAATATATGGCCGTATTACAAATCCTACTGTACACATTGCCCTGAACCAATTAAGAAAATTAACAAATGTTCTAATCCGCCGTTATGGTAAACCAGATGAAATTATTCTGGAATTGGCGCGTGAATTAAAATGGGGGAGAACGAAAAAAGAAGAATATAATAGTAAAATAACAAAAAACCAGAAAGAAAAGGAAAGAATTAAAGAAGAATTGAATAAGCTTGGCTTGATAAAGATAGGAAGTGAAGATATTAAAAAATATAAATTATGGGAAGAACTTGGGAAAGATGGGCTTGTGAGGCAATGTCCGTACTGTGGAAAAACAATATCAGCAAAAAAAGAGTTATTTTCTGGTAATGTGGAAATTGATCATATACTTCCTTATTCAAGAACAATGCTTAATTCAATAGACAACTTAACGGTGGCGCATAGATCGTGCAATCAGATTAAGAAAAACATGGGACCTTATGAAGCGTTTGGGAAAAGCCCAAAAGGGTTTGACTGGGATCAAATTATTGAAAGAGCGGATAGATTACCATCAAATAAAAAGTGGAAATTCTATCCTGACGCAATGAAAAGATTTAATGAAAGGGAGGGGTTTATTGAAAGACAGATAATGGACACTCATTATATTTCAAAGGCAAGCAAGGATTATTTATCCGTGATATGTGACAAAGATAAAATATGGGTAAGCACGGGAAAGCTCACGGCAATATTGAGGGCATTATGGGGTTTCAATACTCTACTAAATAGGGGGCATGATACATGGTTTAAGAACAGAAGCGATCATCGCCACCATGCTTTAGATGCTATGGTTATAGGGTTGTGTAACCGCCATCTGATAGCCGAAGCTGCAAGAATTAATAGTAGCAGAGGCTATAATGAAATAAAAGCTCCACCATGTCCGATAAAAAGAAGTGATATTGAAGGAAAGCTAAAATCTATAATTGTTTCATATAAACAGGATCATGGAAAAGAAGGAAAACTTTATGCCGAAACCGCTCTTGCAAAACATTCTTATGTGGAACAAATCGCTCCTGAGGATCTTGAAGAAAAAGAAATAAATCGCATTGTACCCAAAAAAATACAAGAAGATATTGCTATTTTGGTTCAGAAGGAAGGGTTTAGAAAAGCAAAAACACTAATACAGAAGAAATATAAGCATCTCAATGTTTTTCGGGATAAATGGGTAACTCGCGCTCCTCTGGAATCTCTTTCCGAACGTGACATTCCAAATATTGCCGATCCAGTTATCAGGGAGCAGATTCAGAAATTTATAAAATCTAATCCAAT
>NZ_BDHD01000114.1:0-5935 GCF_054786075.1 Treponema sp. R6D11
CGCAGGGATTATTACTTCGTCTCCCGGGTTTAGTATCGTCATGAACGCGATAGAAAGAGCAGTTTTAGCTCCTGCAACTGCTGTGATGTCGGTCGGGGCATAGCCTAAGGCGTTTTCGCGCATTAGTTTGCCGGCGATTGCTTTTCGAAGAGCGAGGCTGCCTGAGGCGGGGATGTATTTCGTGTTGCCGTTTTCGATCGCCTTTATGCCCGCTTCTTTTATGTAGTCTGGAGTGTCAAAATCCGGCTCCCCAACGGAGAAACTTAGCACATCTTTGCCTTCTGCCTTCATTTGTTTTGCCTTGGCGTCTAGCGCCATTGTAGCTGACGGTGCGATTGCTTGAGCTAATTTTGACATTTCCATAATTAAAACCCCTTTTGTTTTTTATTATGTTGTCATTATATCAACCTGCAAAAAAATTGTCAAGCCAAACCCCAAATATCCAGCCCGATCCGATAGAGCCAGCCAGCTGCGCCGGAATACCAGCTCCACCCGCCGACGCCTGTGTTGTCCAACCCGGAATAGATATCGGCGGCAACGGCGTACGGTTCAAGCCCATAATTTTCTTCGCGCCCTATCGGGAGCAACATTTTCCATAGTTCTTTTGCTTTGTCGATCTCGCCCATCTTTGCAAGCGCCCATACAAACCACGCTGCGGCATGAGTGTATTGCCCGCCGTTCTCGCGCACGCCCGCGAGATACCCTTTTATATACCCTGCGTTTTCTTTTGTGTTTTGAAAAGCGGGGGTTAAAAGTTTTATAATTTTTTCTTCTTTTAAAACAAGATATTCTTCGGCTGATTGCATGGACAGCATCAGCTTATCGCCAGACCCTCCGCCGGAGATGACCGCGAAGCTTTGGGATATGCTGTCGATTTTGCATTCATCACAAGCTTTTGAGCCGAGGGGGGAGCCGTTGTCATAATACCCGCGCAGAAACCAATTGCCGTCCCACGCTGAGTTGCAGGAGTTGATTAAATCGGGCAGAACGCCAGTATAATCGGCAAAATCTTTAAACTTTTTGATGACGTATATCAGGAACCAGCCGAGCCAAACGCTCTCGCCTTTGCCCTTTATGCCGACGCAGGAAAACCCGTCGTTCCAATCCCCTCCGCCGATTAGAGGGAGACCATGTGATCCAAAACTTAAAGATACCTTGATCGCCTTTATGCAGTGTTCTAAAACCGAGCCGACCCGCTCGCTGGTTTTTGGCGTTTCGTATCGCTCTGCCTCAGCCTCGCCTAGCATGGGGCTTTCTATATATGGAACAGTCTCGTTTAATATGGTTCTATCGCCGGTTTTTTCTATATATTCGGCGACGGCGAGAGGAAGCCAAAGGCGATCGTCTGTTATTCTCGTTCGCACGCCTTTGTGCGGGTGAAAATCGTCGTTCGGGATTTTGTGCCACCAATGTTGCACATCGCCTTCGACATATTGATGACGGCAAGAACTTAGGATTTGGTTTTTTAAAAAATCGTTTGAAAAGTTTAAAATGTTCATGCAGTCTTGAAGCTGGTCGCGGAAGCCATATGCTCCGCTGACTTGATAATACCCCGTCCGCGCAAAAATTCGCGAACTAATTGTTTGGTACGGGAGCCAGTATGACAAAAACACATCGACATCTTGCTCGCCTGTTTCTTTTTTTGGCAGCATTTCTTGCCAATAGTTTTTAACGATTTCTAGTTGTTCCTTTGCCTCGAGAAGCGTCAGCCCTTTGCTCTGCCCTTTTGGCGCAACGCCAAGCTCTATAACAAAGTTTTTTGCTTTGACTACTATCCCATCGTCAACCCTACAAGGCTCGTTGGAGGTTATATACATTTCTAGATGAGAGAAATCTATATTAAAATTGTTTTGAAAAACTAAGGCGTTGCCAAGAAATTCGGTTTCTATATGTCTCGGGTTTGGTTTGTCGCCCATGCAAGGAGAGACGGCAAAACGGACGTCGCGCATAACGTCCAACTCGACGATATATATTTTTCTGTTGCCGTTTTTTGGCACAAACGCCGTTAGAAAAAACCCATCGCCTTTATATGTTGTATAGCCAAGCCCGTGTGTGCAGATGCCGGAAAAAAGGCTTTCGCCGCTGTCTAAAAAAACCAACTCCTCGGGGGAGAAATCTTCTAAATAATCGCCTGTGTGCGGGGTTAGTTTGAACAATTGAGAGTTTTCTGCCCACGAAAAAGAAGGCCCGTTATCCTTCATAATGCACCCGAAGGTATCGTTCGCCAAAATATTACACCATGGTCTTGGTGGAGGATTATATATTATATATTCTTTTCCATTCTCGGAAAATTCGCCGTATGCGCCGTCGAACATTTCGGTCACCTCTTAGCAATATTATTGCCAAAAAGTGATTAAAAAAATCTTATAATTTTTGGAACACGGGGATTTTGGATAGAGGCGCGTCGAAGATGATGTATTCGCCCTTTGAGATGTGATTCTCCTTGCTTTCGATATCTTGCCACAGCCCTTTTGGGAGGTAGACCATACGCTTGCGTACGCTCGGAGCAAGAACTGGCGCGACGAGAAGCTTTTCGCCGAACATGAATTGGTCTTCCACGTTATACGTTTCCAAATCGTCTTCGAAATCCCAAAAGAGAGGGCGCATGATTGGCTCGCCTGTCTTCGCGGATTTTTCAAAACAAGATTTTATATATGGGATTAACGCTTTTCTAAAGTTTAAGTATTTTCTTGCGATTTCCAAGACTTCTAGACCGAAGCACCACGGCTCGTGGCTAGCGGTTCCTTTGTTCGAATGCGCGCGATATAGCGGCAAAAATGCGCCGAGTTCTAGCCAGCGCGCGTATAATTCTGGCGACGCGTTTGATTGAAACCCGCCTATATCAACGCCGCAAAAAGGCACGCCTGAAAGCCCGAGATTTAGGCACATTGGCACGGTGAATCTTAAATTTTCCCACGAAGAATAATTGTCGCCTGTCCAGACGCTTGCGTATTTTTGTATTCCGGCATAACCCGAGCGCGTCAAGATAAACCCACCGACCTGCTCGTATGTTGCTTTTGCCATGAAATATCCGTATGCGTTTCGATTTTCTTTGAATGTGTATCCGCCGAGAGACAGCTCGTCTGGCACGGTGTTTTTATATAACCCTTCGCCTAGAAAATCCGCTGGCTCGTTCATGTCGTTCCAAAAGCCCGACACGCCCATTTTTTTGAGTTCTTTTAATTTCTGTCCCCAGATTTTCGCTGTTTCGGGCATAGAGAAATCAGGATATGCAATCTCTTCCGCCCACGCCACGCCTTTATATATTTTTTTGCCGAACCTGCTAGGGACAGTGCAGAATATATTATGTTTCCTGTTTTTCTTATAAAATTTTGATTTGATGCAGACGCCAGCATCGATGATTAGCACCGGTTCGATGCCTTTTTCTTTTAGCAATTTTGTCATCGCTTCGGGCGCGGGAAATTTTTGTTTGTTCCAAGTAAACACCTGAAAATCCTGCATGTAATCGATGTCTATGAAAATGGCAGAAAGCGGAAGTCCGCAGGTTTCAAACCCCGCGGCAACGTCTAACACTTCTTTTTCGCTTTCATAGCTATATCGGCTTTGCATAAATCCAAGCGACCAATCCGGCGGGATAGGAGTTCTGCCTGTTAACTCGGTATATTCTTCGAGGATTTCTTTGATGCTGCCGCGGATTATGAAGACGTCGGCATAGTTATCGTAAATCTTTACGACACCGTTTTTCAAATCGATTTTTTGCCGCGCGGGATTGTCGAAGAAGTATCCGGTTTTATGGTTTTTGTCGAATATGATAAAGAACGGGATTGATAGATATAGCGGGTCTGTATGCTCGTGATGTTTGTGCGTGTCGCGGTTATACATCTCGAATTTTTGCCCCGCTTTGTTTAGATAGCCTGTTTTCTCGCCTAGCCCGAAGATTTTTGCATCTTTCGGGATTTCGAATTTGAATTCTAAGCCATATTCTTTTTCCGTCGCTTCTATTTTTGGCGGGGCGAAATCAAGCCCGCCTGAATAACGCCTCAAGTTAGATACGCAAACAGAAGAGCGGATGTCTGCCGAGCTCTTCGCGAAAGTTATTTTAACGGTTTTAGGCGATACGGCGGTTGTGGATTCTATCATTTTCGAATAAATCGCCGGCAACTAAAACATCGCCATTTTCCTTTAGATAGCTAAAGAAATTATCGCTGTTATCGATGATTTCGCCGTAGTCATACCCTACATGTTTTGGCAATAATTTGGTTCTCAGCGCGATGTAATACACGCCTTTTAACTTGAATAAATAGCTTTCGCCTGTATAGTTTTTATCGAAATGCAGGCAAGCAGCAATGAGGTTTTTCTGTGTGTTCAAACGGAACACAGACATGACGCTTTCTGGTTTCTCGTCTTTCACATTATCAGAAATCACAGTCAAAGAAAAGTTGATTCCCTCGCCATCGTCGCTCGACGCTTCGACTATGATGTTTTCGCCGACAGGCTCGAACTCGACTTGCGCTTTTGCGGCTGTGATAATGTCGCCAATTAGCATTTGCGCTTCTGGCGAATTGTATGTTAAGCAATCCTTAGATATTTTCAAGGATTCTATGTCGTTACGTGATAGGGTTACGTATAATTTTGTTGAAGAAATTTTTTGAATGGTCAAATAAATCGCCACCTTTAAATATATTATAGCAGACGGCATATAGACTTGGGTTTTTTTAACACAAATGTTATATATTCCCTTTTAATTTGTTTTAGTATCGTAAAGAAAGAGAAATATTTGCTGTTTTTCCCTACTTATTATATGAAAAGGGAATTTGTATTTTTTTGGCGAATAGTAATCATAGGAAAAGGGGACAGGTTTAATGGCTAGAATACCAGAAGAAACAATTAAATTAATTCTAGAAAAGACCAATCTTCCTGACCTTGCTGGGAGCTATGTCAAACTTCGAGAGAACGGCGACGATTTTTCCGGATGCTGCCCGTTTCATAATGAGAAGACACCTTCGTTTCACATATCGGCTTCCAAAAACCTGTATCACTGCTTCGGCTGCGGCAAAGGCGGCTCGGCAATTCAGTTTGTCATGGATGCAGAGAACCTAGATTTCCTGAGTGCGGTCGAGTTTTTGGCTGAACGCGCAGGAGTTGAACTTGGCGAGACGAACAAAGACGAAGAGCTGAGCGCACAGCGAAAAAAAATCATAGAAATTAATAAAAAATACGCTGTTAAATGCTATAAAGATTTGGTCGCCAATAAAGATGCGTTAAAATATGCAGAAGAGCGCGGGCTAACACCACAAATCATAAAACATTTTTGCATAGGATATGCCGACGGGTCACTAGATGGGCTTGGAGCAGACGAACAAACGCTCGAGGTGGCGGGGCTAGCTTCCAAAAAGGGAAACTCGAAATTCCAAGGAAGGCTAATTTTCCCGATTATTGATGTTCGTAAAAACGTTTTGGCGTTTGGCGGCAGAGCGATAGAGAAAAACACCGCGAAATACATTAACTCGCCCAACACGCTGGCTTTTAACAAGAGCTACAACCTCTTCGGGCTAAACCTAGCGAAGAGTTCGAGCGCGAAATCGATAATTCTTGTCGAAGGATATATGGACGTTGTGTCATTACACAAATCAGGTTTTACATCAGCCGTTGCAAGTTGCGGAACAGCCATCACAGAGGGGCAAGCTAAGCTAATTAAAAGATATAAAGATAATGTTATAATTTGCTACGATCAAGACGACGCTGGCAAAGAGGCAACAAAAAAGGCGATTGACATTCTGCGCGATGCGCACTTAAACGTTTTCGTCGCAGTTTGGGACGGGGCAAAAGACCCTGATGAATTCATACAGAAATTTGGAAAACTGGCATTTGAAAAAGTTTTAAAATCGGCAGAAGATAGCAACTTGTTCACATATAAGAGCCTAGCCGACAAAATTTTGATAACACTCTTTTCGATTACCATCGCTTTTTTTGT
>NZ_BDHD01000115.1:0-5825 GCF_054786075.1 Treponema sp. R6D11
CGCTTGAAATAGGCGACCCGACAGAGATAGCCCTCGTGCAGATGGGCGAGGATGTAAATGCTTCGAAAGAAAAATTAGAAAAAGAATTTAAGAGGATAGATGAGTTGCCGTTTGATTCGGATCGAAAAATGATGTCGACATTATATGAAAAAAACGGAGAAACAATTATGTGGACGAAAGGCGCAATCGACGAAATGCTCGCGCATACGACGCATATCTTAATTGATGGCAAAATTCGTGAGATTAGTTCGAGCGACATCAAAAAAATTCACGACGCAATAAAGGTCCAATCCGCAGAAGCTTTGCGAGTGCTTGGCTTGGCGATGAGAAAAGGCGTAAAAAAAGCAGAGGAGAAAAATTTAGTTTTTGTTGGGCTAGTTGGCATGATAGATCCGCCAAGACCAGAGGCGAAAGCCGCGGTTGAGACATTCAAAAAAGCCGGCGTCAGGACGATAATGATCACAGGCGACCATAAAGACACGGCATTCGCCATCGCGAAGCAACTAGGCATCGCGGATAAACCTAATCAGATCCTCGAGGGTAGTGATATTGACGAGATTGGCGACGGGCTATTTGATATAATAGAAGATTTGCGCGTGTTTGCTCGGGTCAGCCCGGAACACAAAGTAAAGATAGTCCAAGCTCTTAAGAAAAAAGGGCACATCGTTTCTATGACGGGCGATGGAGTGAATGATGCGCCTTCATTGAAAACGGCGGACATCGGCGTCGCTATGGGAATCACGGGGACGGACGTTGCCAAAGGTGCGGCGGACATGGTCTTGACCGATGATAATTTTGCGACTATTGAAAAGGCGATTGAAGAGGGGCGCGGAATATACGAGAACATTAAAAAATCTGTTATATTCCTGCTTTCATCAAACTTCGGCGAGATCATAACTATGTTTTTCGCAATTCTAATTGGGTTGCCTGCCCCGCTAACCGCGATACAGATTTTATGGATTAACCTGATAACAGACTCGCTCCCTGGGCTCGCACTGGGCGTTGATGTGAATGATAAAAAGGAGATTATGACGCTATCAAAGCAACAATCAAAAAAGCAAGCGAAAACGAACTAAAAGGTATCCTAGCATACACCGAAGAAGCAGTCGTTTCAAGCGATTTCATCCACGATCCGCACACATCGATCTTCGATGCAGGCGCGGGGATCCAATTGTCAGACACATTTGTGAAACTTGTTTCATGGTATGATAATGAATGGGGTTATTCTTGCAAAGTTCTTGATTTAGCTGATTACGTTTGGAATAAACAATAAAACAAAAGCGGGCTGATGCCTGCTTTTTTAATGCATAAAAATATAAGAAAATGCAAACAATATGCCAAAAGGAGAAAATTATGAACAACAGAAAAAAGACTTGGCTGATTGTTTTGTTAACATTTATTTTTATCGCCGCGATTGTTTGGTTTGTCGCAATGGCTAACAAAGACAAAGACCTGCCAAGAGCAACTACAATACCTCCAGTCGCCTCTCCTATGGTTTCGCCAGATACATCACCGGTCGTCTCTCCCCTAACCTCACCGCTACCTTCTCCACTTGTCTCGCCGGACACCACAACACCTTAACAAAAAAGCGCATCAGCGCTTTTTTAATGCCCCCAAAACATACGAACTATATATACGCTTGCGAATATACCTGTCAGATCCGCGGCTAGTGCCGCCCAAAGCGTCCAACGGATGTCGCGCACTTTCACCGCCCCAAAATAGACTGCGATTGTATAAAATGTTGTTTCTGTTGACCCCATCATGACAGACACCACGCGCCCAATATACGAATTTGCACCGTGCGTGTTTATCAAATCGCCTGTTATCCCCAGCGCACCCGAACCCGAAATAGGGCGGATAATTGCTAACGGCAAAACCTCCGGAGGGAATCCGATAGGCTTTAACACATACGATATTAACTTTACAATGTTATATAGAAGCCCGCTTTCCTTAAACATCGCAATCGCCACAAAAATCGCGATAAGGGCTGGCACTATTTTCACAAGGTTTGCTGCACCCTCTTTCGCGCCATCGATGAACGCTGTAAAAACCGAGACTTTTTTGTAAATCCCATGGACTATTATGAGCAAAATAATTATCGGTAGGGTAAGTTTTGATATATAATTTAGGATCTGCATTTTATTTTCGCCACAATTATCCCGACAGTTAAAGCCAGCACGCTACATATCCAAACAGGCACGATAATGTCGAACGCGCCGCTTGCTCCTGCTAAATTATTCGTCCTCATCGCGATAATCGTCGAAGGGATTAGCTGAATAGACGCCGTATTTATAAGAACTAACATCGCCATTTCATTCGTCGCAACCCCGCCGCGATATTTTTTTGATTTCGCAAGTTCCGTTATAGCGATAATGCCTAATGGCGTCGCCGCGTTTGCCATTCCTAAAATATTAGCGGACATATTCATAACAATCGCGCGCATGGCTTGGCTATCTTTTTCTAGCTTAGGGAATAAAAGGCTGGTCAGCGGGGATAAAATCCGCGACAAAACTGAAATTAAGTTGCTCTTCTCGGCAATCTTAATAAGACCCGACCATAACGCCATCGAACCGAGTATGCTGATGGCAACTTTAACAGCGTCGCCTGCTCCTGTTAGCGAGCTGGTTGTGACCGCCTCAAACCTGCCTGTTATGAAACCCGTAATGAGCGAGCCACCGATCAAAAACGCCCAGATATAATCCATCATAATAAAACTTATGAATAGTTTTGAAGTTTTAAAACAAAAAAGAGCCTTAGCTCTTTTTATTTATCTTAATTAACTTTTCGTCTTCGATAATTGCGGGTGTTTCTTCCAAATAATCATCGCTGCTATAAGAACTCATGCGCAACAACTCACCTCGAATAGATTCTTGCGGATCATTTTGAGGAACAACATCTGGTTTGCTTATTTTCGAAAATGGCGATGAGGCTGACAGCGTTCTAATCAATTCCTTTTTGCATTTTTTAATCGCCGACCAATTTATTTCCACTATTTTTTCCATGTCCATATTAAGCTGCTCTGCTATCGCGCTTACGGATTTTGTATCTCCTCCGTCAAAACCCTTGCTCATAACCACCACTCGGCGTTCATCTTCCGTCAATTCTTTAAGCGTCGCGTCAATAATATCTTTACACTCCGGAACGCCCTCATATCGTTTGTCGTGCCATTGCCAAGATGCTTTTTGGAAATCTTCATATGTTTCAAACTTTGATGGAACAGGCGGCATATTGAGCGGCAAATTATCCGTTTTGCCAAGCAAAAAGCAATAAAACATTTTATATCTCGTGCTTAAATTGCGTGTGATGCTCATTTCCCATTGCTGATCAGTAAGTTTGCCAAGTGCCATTTTGATTTTATCCCCCGAAAGCTATATAATTGTTTTTAATTATATAATATTATACCATATTTTTCCATAAAAGTCAAGAATATCAGCTGCCGTAATCCTCTAACAACCTTGCGACTTCCTCTTCAGTATCGACTATTATCCCTTTCACAAGCGCTTCTCTATCGCCCGCACGAAGGCTTTCGATATCTACATCCGCTATTTTAATTAGCTCCGTGCCTTTAAAAACGCCGATCGCGCCGTTATATTCTTGTATCATATATTTTATTTCGTCTGGCGGGAGCGCGCCATCTGGCGATTCTGTTGGCTCCTCCATATTGTATGATACGACCGGCACTGGCGTACTCTCCGCCGCCAATGTGCTCTTCGTCGCGGGGAAGCGCGTGCCTAAATAGAACATCGCAAACCCTAGAACAAATGTGTAAATAATGCCGCAAATAAATGCTAAAATACCAGTTTTCGTCATAAGTATTTTCCTCCTAATAAACATATTCTGCACAAAAAACAAAATAGTTAAACATATATTTGTATATTTTTTTGATTTGCAGACGAAACTCTTTTTAAAATAACTCTCTTTTAGGAGGAACATATGAAAGCTATAATCATGGCTGGCGGCGAGGGAACGCGCTTGCGCCCACTGACATCGACAAGGCCGAAACCTATGGTAAACTTCATGGGCAAGCCAATGCTAGAACACATAATCGACTTATTAAAAAAGCATGGGATAAACGAAATTTACATCACGCTCGCGTATATGCCAGAAAAAATCATGGACTATTTTGGCGACGGTAGAGAATTTGGAGTCCAAATAAAATATTTCACCGAAGAAATACCTCTAGGCACGGCAGGCAGCGTAAAACAGGCAGCGTCTGGATTAAACGAAGATTTCCTTGTCATCAGCGGCGATTGCTTGACCGATTGCAACCTAACCGAGCTAATTACCTTTCATAAAAATAGGCAGGCTGTAGCAACTATAAGCCTTTCGCGTAGCGCAGAGCCTCTTGAATACGGCGTAGTTGTTGCGGACGAGAATAATAAAATAACAAGATTGCTTGAAAAACCCGACTGGGTTGATGTTATATCAGACAGCATAAACACAGGGATTTACGTCCTAAACACCGCTATTTTCCAAGAGTTCGAAAACAAGCAAAACTTCGATTTTTCAAAAGACGTTTTCCCTCGCCTAATTGAAGCCGACGCGCCGATTTATGCGATGCATCAAGATAACTATTGGTGCGATATCGGCGATTTAAAGACATATATGCAGGCGACAAAAGACGTTTTTGCAGGGAAAATCCGCCTCGATATAGCCCCGAGCGAAAACGTACGCGTTGCAGATAGTGCTGAAATCGCCAGAAATGTTTATATCGGCAACAACGTTACAATCGGAGAAGGCGCGCACATCGGCGCGGACAGCATAATAGAAGACGATGTGATAATCTCTGCCTACGCGTCCATCAAAGAAAGCTACATTCATAAGCGATGCAAAATCGGCAAAGGGTCGCAACTCCGCGCAAGCATAATAAGCGAAGGCGCTATCTTGGGCGAGCGAGTTTCGTGTTTTGAAGGCAGCGTCGTGGGGGATGAAAGCAATCTAGGCGATTTGAGCGAAGTGTATGCCGACATCAAAATCTGGCCGAAGAAAACGATCGAGCGGAACAGCATTGTCTCTAGCAACCTCGTATTTGCAAGCAATATATCACATAGTATTTTCGACGGCGCAGCAGTGTCGGGGACGGTCAATGTCGATATCACTCCTGAGTTTGCAACAAAACTCGGCTCAACATTCGGCGCGGTGATAAAAGAAGGCAAAATAGGCGTGTCATACGGTAGCGGCGGGGCAGTTCTCATGTTAAAAGACGCTCTTATCGCGGGATTATTATCAAGCGGAGCGGAGGTTCATGACTTCTCAGTCGGCACTCTTGCGACCTCACGCGCCGCCGTCGATTTTTTCGGGCTAGATGGCGGGATATATCTATATTTCAACGAGGAAAAACAAAAACTTAGTATTAATTTTTTAAGCAGGCACGGCATCAACCTAAGCCGAGATGAAGAAAGAAAGCTTGAACAACTTTTCATGCGCGAAGATTTTTCGCGAGAGCAGGCAGTTGGAATAAAAAACATCGTCAAATTCCAAGATTATAACAGATTCTATCTGCAGAACTTGCATAATTTCATGGGCGGCGTGGAACTCGGCATCCCCATCACCGTTATTTCAAAAGCAGAGACATCTGGCAATATCGCAAAAACCATGCTCGAAGGCGTTGGCGTGCGCGTGCTGGATAAGAAGGAACTCGGCGTGTTGGCTTTTTATGTCGACGACCTTGGCGAGAATGTTATCATCCATGACGAAGCGGGCAGGAAGGTATCAAACGAGGCTATTTGGGCATTATTCGTCAGCATTTTAGCGTCGCGAGGGGTTAAAAAAGTTGTCCTCCCTATCACCTTGCCGGATTTCATTAGAAAATTTGCAGACTCAAA
>NZ_BDHD01000116.1:0-5751 GCF_054786075.1 Treponema sp. R6D11
CTCCTTTGTCGTTTGGATACAGTTGCAATGCCGCGCCTGTTTCCCCAATTATTACCGGAATATCATTATCTATAAAAACCTTTTTAAAAGGCGCAAAATCACTGTCTATTTTTTGTTTGTCGCCGTCTGTTCCCCATGCGGAACGTTTACTTGCTATGCTGAATTCATAAGGATCATAGTAATGGAAAGTAACAATCTGTTTGCCGGGCGTAGTGTCTTTTGGCAGTTCAAAAGCGCCTGACAGCGTTTGTTGCGGTTGAGTGCAATAGGCGGGAATAACCAGATAACGGTTGGCGTTATTGCTGCCTGCCGCTCGTACCCTGTCCGTAAAAAGCTGATTCCATTTATTAACAATATCAGTTTGAAATTTCGGAAAGGCTTGAAAATTATAACTCCAGCCCCAGCCGCCGTCGTGAATCTCGTTCATTGATTCAAACATAAGCCAATCGCCGTAATTTTTAAAATACGCGGCAACCTGATCCCAAACACGCGCAAACTGGTGCGTTATTTGAGCATACTCGCTTTTGCCTTTTAAAGCCTTTGAAATTGAAAGCCAACCGTCGTCTCTACCTTCTTCCGGAGTTGAACCGTCATGGTGAATATTAATGATTACTTTTAATCCTGCGTTATGCGCCATTTCCACAGCGGACGCTACGCGCTCAAGACGAGCGGAACTGATGCGGTAATCGGGCGGCATACCAAAATAACCCATCCATGTTATCGGAATACGGATAATATCGAACCCTGCTTTTTTTACGCCGTTCATTATCTCCTGATTAATGGGAGGGTTACCCCAGACTGTTTCGCTTGCCACTCCGCCTGAATATGAATCTAAAGTGTTTCCCAAATTCCAGCCGGAAAATATTTTTTCATCTTTAAAATAATTAAACGCTGTTTTACCGCTGACAGATTCAAGCGGGTATTCCCGCACCATGTCCGGTTGTGAAGGAACATAATTATAAGTTGATTCAGACGCACTCCCATTGGAAGAACGGCAAAAAGTAAGCAGGAGAGCGTAAATAACAAATGTAAAAAACAGCTTTTTTTTAAAATTCACTAAATACTCCCTGCATAACGGATTATCGCATTGTAAATGCGCTCTTTTATCAGCGTATTTAACTTATCTTATTGTAAACAGTAAAATTCCGTGTTTTTATATAAATTCTATTAATAATTATCATACCCTCATTATTCATTGACGTCAATAAATATTTATAATAATGAGGAGATAATAAGGAAATTAACCTATAATTCCGTCTATAAAGCCAGGATATGTGACTGCGGCGCACTCAGCGGTGGTTATTTCGACAGGAATGGGACTTCCAAGAGCCGCAACTGCAAAAGCCATAACGATTCTATGGTCGTTGTGCCCTTCAATGACAGGGGTTTCAGGCGGAGACAATGCGCCTTTTCCGTGAATAATAAGACCATCCGGTAATTCAGTGCAACGTATTCCAAGCTTTGCTAACTCTTGCGTCATTACGGCAATTCGGTCAGTTTCTTTGATACGGGCGTGGGCGACATTTACAAGAGAAGTGTCTCCGTCAGCAAAAGCGGCTGTAACCGCCGCCGCGGGGAGCAGATCGGGGGTTTTGTTTAAATCGAAGTTTCCGCCGTGAAGAGCGCCGTTTCTGAATACGGTTATGGATAAGCCGTTTTCGCGGTCATTGTTGTATTGGACATTACAACCCATTTTTTCCAACATTTCAAGGAAAAACTTGTCCCCTTGAGTATCTTGCGGATCAAGACCGAGCAGGGTTACAGACCCGCCTGTAATTGCGGCGGCGGCGGCTGGGAAGGCGGCTGACGAGAAGTCACCTGGTACTGAGGAGGAAAACGCTTTCCATGACGAGCCGCCGGGGATAGAAAAATGTGAAAAATCAGGCGAAACACTGTATGGAATGCCGTGGGCTTTTAAGTAGGAAAGGGTCATCTCGATATATGGTTTTTCGTTAAGCAGGGGAACATCAATTTCCGTAACAACGCCTGCGGGAGCTAACGGAGAGGCAATTAAAATTGCCGATAAGTACTGGCTTGTAGGACACGGAAGGCTTACCTTGCCGCCCTTCCAAGCGCCTTTTATCGTGATTGGAGCGCAACCGTTATTGCTCTGCGAAGTAACACCCAACTCCGCCAATGCGTCAAGAAGGGGAGCGGCGCTTCGTTTTTGAATCTGCTCATCGCCTGCAAATTCAATCGGCTGTTGTTGAAGCCCGGCAACGGCAAGCGCAAGGTAAAGAGTCGTGCCGGAATTGCCAACATCAATTTTTGTGCCGGGATTTATTCCCTTTTTAAAACCGCCGTTACCCCGTACTTTCCAACTGACTATTTTATCTCCGTTACATTGTTCCGCTATTTCCGCGCCGAAAGCCTTGCAAGCGGCAAGACAGGAACGCGTATCCAATGAATCAAGCGGGTACTTAATTTCGGATTCGCCGTCCGCAAGAGAGGCAATCAGTAATTGCCTAATTGTATGAGACTTGGAAGCGGGTATTCTGACACTACCGGTAAATCGGCGCGGGGTTATGCGTACATTCATTTAATAATATCCGCCAATGTTAAATTATGATTCCAATATCAACAGAGTTTTAGGATCAAGCTTCATCGCCATTGCCTTGGAAATAATCGAATCCCTGTCCTTAGAAATTGAAAGCTCAACATGATCATGTTTTGGTTGTAAAATTATTACAATATCAATACTGTCAATAAAACTGTTTAACATTACAGGTATGTTTTCTTTATCGTACTGAGACGCTTCGTCTTTTACGGAACAGCTGTACCAAACGCCGACTCCCAATTCTGTAGCGAATGTTTTTACGGCGGCAATAGTTTCTTTATCCGTTTGCGAGAAATCAAACCCGTCAATAATAATTGAATCGGCTTTAAAGCCCCCTTCTATTATCATTGCCCTTAAACTTTTAAGAAGTTGATCTTTTGTAATTCCGTCCTGATTAAAATTCATTAATACTCGGTTTTTAACAAGGTTGTCTTTTATTTCAACCGCGTTCTCAAGATTTTTTTTGCTGATAAATTCATCAAAAATATCGTTATACCAAACAGGCACATGATGAATAAGCTGTCCCAATGAATTGTGGCTTGAAAAAGAAACATGAATTACTTTTTTTCCCTGAAGAAGTTTATCAAGGGCAAGCTGTACAAGAACCGACGTCTTTCCCACCCCGTTAGGTGAAGCGATAACTCCGATTTCTCCGGCTTTTAATCCGCCCTTAATTGTTTGTTCAAAAATGCGAATTGGACTGCGCTGTATAAGTTCACTTAATACCATTATTTTCTCCTAATTACTTACCGTCTTTCTTCTTTTTTTCCGCGTTTTTTATTAACTCTTCGGAAACGCCCTGCGGAACTTTTGAATATTTTTCAAACTCCATTGTAAACTCGGCTTTTCCTTGAGTGAGCGAACGCAAAACTGTCGAATAACCAAACATTTCGCTTAACGGAACTTCGGCTTCTACGCGTGAAAAATGCCCTTCCTCAACGGAAGATACTATTATACCACGCCTTTGGTTAATCGAGCCAAAAATATTTCCCTGAAATTCAGTAGGTCCTTCCACCGACACTTTCATGATAGGTTCAAGAATACAGGGTCTTGCCTTGTTATACGCTTCGCGGAAAGCGCCTATTGCCGCAGACTGGAATGCGATATCCGACGAGTCTACCGGGTGGCTCTGACCATCGTTGATAACACAGCGGATATTGACGATTGGGAAGCCGATAAGACTGCCCTTTTTAATCGCCTCTTTAAATCCTTTATCGCAGCTTGGCACATACTCGGTGGGAATTGATCCGCCCTTAATCATATCGACAAATTCGTAATCGCCTTCAAAGTACGGCTCCATGTAACCTGCCACGCGCCCAAATTGTCCCGCGCCGCCTGTTTGCTTTTTGTGGGTATAGTTAAATTCCGCTTTTTGCGTAATTGTTTCGCGGTAAGCGACTTGCGGCATACCGGTATCAAGCTCGCACTTGTACTCACGTCGCATACGCTCAATGTAAACTTCAAGATGAAGCTCGCCCATTCCCTTAATAATTGTCTGGTTCGATTCAGGATCGACATAAGTTTGAAAGGTGGGGTCTTCTTTTGTAAAGCGGTTAAGAGCTTTTGCCATTTGGTCGGCGCTTTTTTTATCCTTCGGCGAAATAGCCAGAGAAATAACGGGGTTGGGAACAAACATCGATGTCATCGCGTAGTTAAGCCCGCCGCCGCAGAATGTGTCGCCGGAAGCGCAGTCAATCCCAAACAGGGCTACAATGTCGCCGGGCGCACCTTCGTTAATATCTTCCATGCTGTCCGCATGCATACGCACAAGCCGACCAACTTTAAATTTTCTACCGGTCCATGCTGTCCGCATGCATACGCACAAGCCGACCAACTTTAAATTTTCTACCGGCGCGGGTGTTTTGCAACTCATCGCCTTTTTTTAATTTACCTTGATAAATTCTGACATACGTTAGCTGACCATATTGACCGTCTTCCAGCTTAAAGCCAAGCGCGACAGTCGGGCTTTTTTCATCGGCGTTAAGCTCGATGCTTTCTTCGTTTTTATCAAGATCAAGGGCATAGTTTTTTACTTCCGTAGGATTGGGAAGATAATTTGTTACTCCGTCCATCAGCGGCTGAATGCCTTTAAACTTGTAAGCGGAGCCGCACATAACAGGCACAAATTGCTCCGCAAGAGTGCCTTTGCGAATTGCCGCGTGAATTAAATCTTCGGGAATAGCTCCACCTTCAAGAAATTTTTCCGCAAGCTCGTCGGAGAACATTGAGAGAGCCTCAAGAAGTTCTTCTCGGTATTTATCCGCTTCCGCTTTTAAGTGAGCGGGAATTTCCGCATTGCGGATTGTTTCGCCTTGATCTCCGTCAAAGTAGACGGCTTTCATGGAAATAAGGTCTACAACGCCTTCAAGTTTATCTTCAAGCCCGATAGGAATTTGAATCATAACCGCGTTAAGCCCTAACTTTTCACCTAACTGTTTCTGCACCTTAAAAGGGTTAGCTCCGGTACGGTCGCACTTGTTTACAAACGCGATACGCGGTACATGGTAGCGTTTTAACTGGCGGTCAACTGTGATTGATTGCGACTGCACTCCGCCGACCGCGCAAAGAACAAGAATCGCTCCGTCCAAAACGCGCAAAGAGCGCTCAACTTCGATAGTAAAGTCAACGTGTCCGGGCGTATCAATTATGTTGATTGTATGGTCTTTCCATGTTACCTGAGTCGCGGCGGACTGAATTGTAATGCCGCGTTCCCTTTCAAGTTCCATGTGATCCATGGTAGCGCCAACGCCGTCCTTGCCCCGAACCTCGTGAATAGCGTGAATTTTTTTGCTGTAGAACAGAATACGCTCAGACAGGGTTGTTTTTCCCGAATCGATGTGCGCGCTTATCCCGATGTTCCGCATTCTGCTGGTATCAATGCTCATTGTTTAAATACTCCTTGAAAAATACATTAAATGCTTGCTTATGTCATAAGATACCAAGATTTGCAAATGGTTGCAAGGGAGACAGACTTACAAATGGGCAAATATTATCAATTTATTTATATTAAAAAAAGGGCAAAAAAGCCAAAAAATCCATGATTTCCACTTGTTTTCCACAGGAAAAAATAATATCCATTATCAGAATTTCAATAAATAATCTTAGTAATTCTAATAATTAAAATGCGTAATTCCTTACATAGCAAGAAATTAGCATGATCTGTTATTTGAAAATCATTTTTTATGCTTCAGGCT
>NZ_BDHD01000117.1:0-5751 GCF_054786075.1 Treponema sp. R6D11
ACGGAATAGGGCGTCCATTGCTTCTTTTCTTTGGCGTTTATATTGCGGCATCTGTCATTCTTCTTTGTTTGTGTTATGCGAAAAGAAAGATACATCGCAGTATTGTTAATATTATACCGATGGTTCCGGTGCTTTCTTCGCTTGGTTTTTTCGGCTCTGCGGGAATAGGTAGCGCCGCTTTACTTTTTGGGCTTTTTATTTTATTAAAAGAGCCGCTTAACGAGCTTGTCAATCCTCCGCCTTCAATGGTAAAGGGCGATAAACTTGCGTCAATTTTTAAAGAAATAATTGTTCCTTATAAATATTACTGGCTCTTTCTTCCAGTATTTGTCGCCGCATTTTCAATCTTAATTATCTTTTCGCCGTTAAAGCTAATTTTTTTAATAGCTGTTACAGCCGCTTCTTTTGCTGTTTTTTTCTTTTCGTTAAAAATAGTGTCCTTTGCCGGAGTAGACCACAGAAGGTTTAATCCGTTATTGATAAAAAGAAAGCGTTTTCCCGAATTTGTTTTTCCAATGTATATTTTGCCGTTTGTTGCAGGCGCGTTTCTTATTATGTTTTTTCTGCCGTATATGTCGGGAAGTTATAATCCTGGCAGAAAATTCGACATTAAACTTAATGAGCAGGATTACTATGAACATCTGACATATCAGGCGTCATTTTCGACGCGCCAACTAAGTACGTCATCAGCCGCTTTTCCCGCTTTTTTCTACGATACGGACGGGCTTGTTTCCATGAATAAAATGAACGTAAGCCAATCTATTAAAATGAGCGATTATCCGGCTTTTCCGTTAAAACATTTAATGGATTTTTTTAATAATGTTAATAATAGCAATCTTGTAAAATCCGGCAAAAATACGGGAGGAATTAAGGAAAATTTATCATTATTGGTATTATTATTGTTCTTGTTTCCAAGCCTGCTTTTTGGAAAAAACAGCGAAAATTTACAAGGCGGCGCTTTAGAAGGGATAAAATCATATTTGGGAAAATTAAGGTTGACGGGTATTAACTGGAATAAAAAATTATTGTATAATCATAGGAGTCATTTGCGTAACCGTAAGGACGCTTAAATTATGAAGATATATTCGTTTCCAAGGGGAGGGTTCCTCTATGAGGACCCGACTTCCCCCATAAAATCATCAGCCGCGAATGCTTTTCTGCCGGCGCTTTCCGTTATCTCGCTTGGTAATAAGGCAAAGCCTGTTTATCCTGTTGTGAGTATCGGAGAGGCTGTACGCGAAGGCATGCTAATTGGCAGAGCGTCCGGCGCGGGGACAGCTAATGTGCATGCTACTGTTCCCGGCAGAGTTATTAAAAAAGTTTCATGGGTAGACAAAAACAACATCAATAATGACGCTCTTGTAATTAAAATGGAAGGCGCGTTTGAAAGATTAGGCAGAAAAGAAGAAGTTTTAATATGGACGGGCTTGAACTGTTACGATTTACAAAAAATAATTTCAGATTACGGAATTGTCGAAATGGACAACGATGAAAAACCGCTTTCCGATATAATTTCCGCCGCAAGAAAAAAAGACAAATTATCGCTTGTTGTCCGTTGTGTTTTTGACGACCCTTGGCTTGTCGCCGATTACGCTCTTTGCCGCGACAGGATAAACTCCGTAATAGAAGGCGCGGCTATTGTGGCAAAAGCGTGTCTTAAAGTAACTCAACTTGTTTTTGCGGTTTCACATCACGAACAAGAACTTGGAGAACAACTTTTATCAGCCGCAGGATCTTTAAATATTCCGTCGTCGCTTGTTCTGACAGGTTCCCGTTATCCGCAAAGAAATAATCGAGAGCTTAAACTTGCGCTTCGCATGTATGAAAAAAAAGAAAATGTCGATTTAGGATCGCTTTTAATACTTGGTCCTTCCGTTCTTGCGGCTGTTTCTGACGCGGTAGTACATAAAAAACCTATTTTAGATAGATATGTAGCCATAGGCGGATCGGCTGTTTCAAAGCCGCAAATAATGAAAGTTAGAATCGGAACAAGAATCGGCGAAGTTATAGAGCAATGCGACGGTTTTATTGAACCGCCCGAAAGAATTTTAACAGGCTCGCCGCTTTCAGGCAGGGAAGTAAAGTACCTTGACGAGCCTGTGGGAAAATCATGTTACGCTATTGTTGCAATGTCAAAATCGCAAGCCGCGGTTCACGCGCAACGGAATTGTATCAACTGCGGCGAGTGCAGAGTAGTCTGTCCTATGGGGCTTGATCCTCAAAGTATTTACAAGCGCCTAAAATTGCGCGAGATTGAAAGTCCCGGTCATATAGGCTGTCATGGTTGCGGATGTTGCAAGGTAGTCTGTCCTTCCGCTTTGCCGTTATTGGAAACTTTCCTGGAAAACGATCAGGAGGACGCAAGTGCCTGATAGCAGAATAATTTTTTTAAATAAACCGCAGATAAATATTTCCTGTCCGAGCGCCCTTAGAATGTGGCTTGTTTTTGCATGCGCGTTTCTTTGCGTTCTTCAGTCGGCTTTTAGCGACGGCGGAAAATCGCTTATTGTCGCTCTTACGGCGTTTTTCTCCGCGATGATAATTGAATTGTTATTTACTTGTAAAAAAAACGGAGCGGCAAAAATAAAAGACGGAAGCGCCGCTGCTACGGCGATGATACTTTCTATGCTTTTACCAAATGAAATACATCCTGTTCTTGTTTTTTTAGGCGTTGCTTTTGCGATTGTTGTGGTAAAGTACAGTTTCGGCGGGCTTGGATCAAACTGGCTTAACCCCGCTCTTGGCGGCTGGTTATTTATTCGGTTTTCATGGTCATCGGCTTTTACAAATGCGTTTGGCGGCTCAACGCCTTCGGTTTCGGAAATGGTAATGACATCAAACGTAAGCACTCTGGATAATCCTGTTACGGAATTTTTTAATAACTCGATATTTTCCATTGCCGGCGTACAGCTTCCGTCGGGATACATCGATCTTCTTTTTAATAATGATGCGGGATTAATTACGGATAGAGGTTTATTTTTCCTTTTAATAGGCACTGTAATTATTACCGCTGTAGGAATTAACCGCGGTTGGGTTCCGTTGGTTTTTCTTGCCGTTTACGGTTTTCTTGTCCGTTTTGCCGGAGATTTATCGGGAATGTATTGGAATGGAGATATGTTATACGGCATATTTTCAGGCGGTACAATTGCGGTGGCTTTTATTCTTGCGGCGGAACCTGCAAGCAGCGCTAAATTAAAACCGGGTATAATATTTACAGTTGTATTAAGCGCGTTTCTTTCATGGTTTTTCAGATACAAGTGCATGGAATATTACGGGTGCTTTATCGCCCTTGCTTTGACAAATTGTATAACGCCCATTGTCAGGCTTATAGAGGATAAAATTATTCTGTTCCGTATTAATCGAGGCAGTCTTAGGGAGAATTCCTTATGAAAGGCAAACTAATTTTACTTGGCTGGATTGCCGGACTTCTTTTACTTATTTCCGTTATTTGGATTTTTGTTCAACCGTCGCTTGTGTTTAATCTTATGCGTACTGTAAACAGCGTATTAATAAACAATAATGATCCGCGAAGAATATCTACTTATTTACAGGCAAAGCCCGGAAAAGCAGAAATTTTTGGATATTGGTATACAATATATAATTCCACAAATAAATTGTTTGTGTTTACAACCTTCCGGGACGGCATACTTGTCCCGCTTGGCGCTGTAGTTTCATCTAATGGCGCTGTGAGTGAAATACTGCCGTTAAGCGCTCATGCTGCGCAAATATTTGATGCGATGCCAAAAAGCGTTTTGCAAATGTATGTTGATAGAATAGAAGCTGCCGCATATATAAATTTTGATGCACAAAAAGGAGATGCAAGATGAATTTAAAACAGCAACATTCATTTTGGGGTTCTCTTTCTCCTCTTGGCGGATTAACAGGAGCGGGGCTTTTAATTATGGCTTGCGGGCGTCTTTCGTGGGCAATTACAGTTTCAGGCTGTTTGTTTTGGGTATATGGTCTTACTTCTTTTACATTCGCTTCTTTATCAATGGATAAAGTAAAAAAAGTATTGCCTGAAAAAGGCTTAGTTACGCTTTTTACCTGTTTGGCTGTGTTTTTTAGTAGCGTGTATATTTTGCTGTTTTGGCTGTTATGCCCATTTGCGGCGTTGGAAGTATTTATGCTTATGTTGCTTGTTCCGCTGTTTTGCGCAAATTCCGGTATTGTTCAACAGATGCACTCTGTTTCCGAGCACAAATATTCCGACGTTTTTGATAATGTCTCGGACGCAATTTCTCAGGCGGCTTCTTTGGCAAGTTTAATAATAGCGTTTTCCATAATAAGAGAACCATTATCTTATTGTATGTTGTCATTTCCGGGGACTTATCAGGGAATGGTAACAATTATGTATTTTAAATCAGGCGCATTTTTCCCAATAGGCATATTCTCCACTTCTGCGGGGTCGCTCTTGTTATTGGGTTATTTACTCTGTTTTTATCAATATTGGAAAGGAAAAATGGGCAATGGTTAATATTCAATATTTGTTATTATTTATTTATTCAGGCTTCACCATAAACATTGTGTTACAATGCGGTCTTGGAATTAAAGGAATAGTTGATTCAAAATCAATTTTTAATGTATCGTCCTTTATCAGATTAGGCATTATTTTCTCGTCAATAATTCTTATATGGCTGTTTCTTTCTACTGTTATTTTTTCTTTGTTTACAGGTATTTTTGTATATGTACTTTTATTTCCATTAAGCGCTATTTTGTATAATGGTTTGGAATATTTTATTTTTACTTACATATATAAAAAAGAAACGGAAACATTTATAAATTTTCCTGATGGTATTACAGCTGTGTCTGTATTCATTTGTATAAACATTGCAAATAATTTACATGAAGCTATAATGCTTTCTTTTGGTTTTACTTTAGGAGTTTTTGTTGTTAATATTATTATCGGGGAAATTCGCAGAAGAGCTGAATTGGAAGCGGTTCCGATTTTTTTAAAAGGAAAGCCGTTAGTTATTATCGCTATGGGGTTGTTGTCCCTTGTTTTTACCGCCGCTTCATTATTATTTTTCAGGATGATTAGCGCAGGGTGAAAGAAAAAAATAAAATCTATCTTATTATTGGTTCCCATGCCCATGTTCCGTCCGGAGCGCCTGAAAGCGAGTTTGAATTTGTTTATGAAAATAAAATCCGCCCATTTGTTACAAATTTATACCGTTATTCAAACATTCAGGCTGTTTTACACTATTCGGGCGTACTGCTTTACTGGGTAGAACGTACGCATCCCGAATTTTTTATGATAATTGAGGATATGATAAATCGAAAACAAACAGAATTGCTTGGCGGCGGATTTTACGAGCCTAGTTTCCCGTTGATACCCTTGCAGGACAGAATCGGACAAATTGAATTAATGACTACATATATCCGCAAACATTTTGGAAAGCGTCCGCTTGGCTGTTGGCTTCCGCAAATGGCGTGGGAACAGCACCTTGCGGCGGCGCTTTGCGCAAGTGAAATAGATTACACTTTTCTTTCACAAGAACAATTTGTGCAGGCGGGTATAAAAGATTCCGGTCTTTTTTCCCCCTGTATCAGCGAAGATCAAGGTAAACTTTTAACAATTTTTCCGACTTCATCAGCGGTGGAAAAAGATTTAGCGGAAAAAAGTTTTTCTTTGGTTTTTTTTGAGTTAAAAAATAAATTTTAGGAAAAATGCAAAAAAGACTCCGGAAAAATAATCAGCGTTTTTTCTTAGAAAATTTTATCATCTTTGGAAGAAGCGCCGGACAAGGG
>NZ_BDHD01000118.1:0-5530 GCF_054786075.1 Treponema sp. R6D11
CTCTTCCATAATTAACAGACTGTTGGATTCAAACCTTGATAATCACGGGAAAAAAGGAAATTGTGTTTTCTTATCGCCCGTGGAACGCTGTATCATCAGCGGAATCGCGAGGGGGATTTCCAACACAGAAATAGCGAGGCTTATAAACTACAGCCCCGGAACCGTAAAAAACATGGTAACGGCTATAAAACGTAAAATAAACCTAAAAACCCGCGCGGAAATCGCCGTTTTTTCGCTTGTAAACGGGCTTATCAGCCCAGAACAGGACGGTTTTGGAAGTCAAGGGAAATAGTGATTTGTAACAAGTAATTCGCATAAATTTCTCACAAAGGGCACGGAGGAAGAGAAGGACACAAAGGAAGAGAAGAGGAATTAGGGGTTTTTGTCCGAAGGCTAATCGTGAAGCTCAAGCTCAGCTTTCGTACGACAATCCCTAATTCCCCTTTGTGTCCTTCTCCCCCTTTGTGAGCTTTGTGTGAGGCTATTGGCTAAAAAGTCATTTTTCCTTATAATGAGGATACTTCAATTATTTAAGGAAATTTCATGGCAAAGAAAGGAAAAGTAACAATAGACTCCGAAATGTGCAAGGGATGCCTTTTGTGCGTTCGCGCGTGTCCGGTAAAGGTGCTGGAGGAAGACCCCGAATTAAATTCGTCGGGCTGTCATCCTTCAAAAGCGGTAAATATTGATAAGTGCATAGCCTGCGGCAACTGTTACGAAGTCTGCCCCGATGTCTGCATCGAGGTTTATGAAATAGAGGGGGCGGCGTAATGGGCGAAAAAGTTTTAATGAAAGGGAACGATGCCATCGCGGAAGCGGCGATAAGGGCGGGCTGCGGCGCGTACTTTGGTTACCCGATCACCCCGCAGAACGAGCTTATCGCCTACATGGCGAAAAATATGCTCGACAGGGGAAGGATTTTTATTCAGGCGGAGAGCGAAGTCGCAGCCATCAACATGGTGTTCGGCGCTTCGTGCGCGGGGATACGCGCGATGACAAGCTCGTCCAGCCCGGGCATCAGCCTGAAGCAGGAGGGCGTCTCCTACGCCGCGGGAGCGGATGTTCCGCTCGTCATGGTGAACGTCAGCAGGGGGGGGCCGGGGCTTGGCAACATCGCCCCGGCGCAGAGCGATTACCTTCAGTCAACGCGCGGCGGCGGCCACGGCGATTACCGCTGCATAGTGCTCGCGCCCAAGAGCGTGCAGGAGTGCGCCGACTTTACCTGCCTCGCGTTTGATTTGGCGGACAAGTACAGAATGCCCGCCATTCTGCTGGCGGACGGCCTTATCGGGCAGATGATCGAGGGCGTGGTTCTGCCGCCCGGAAATAAAACAGCCGGAAAGGGATTGGGCGGTCGGCGGCATGATGAACAGAAAGGGCGCGGACAAGGCGGCTCGTCACATAACGTCGATTGAGCTCGTTCCCGAAAAACTGGAAGCGATAGTTAGGGAACGTTTTGTCCGTTACGAGAAAGTAAAGGCGGCGGAGATACGCTTTGAGGACAACGGCTGCGAGGGCGCCGACCTTGTGATGGTCGCCTACGGGACATGCGCCCGCGTCTGCCTCGGCGCGAAGATGCTCGCCCAAAAAGAGGGAATTAAACTCGGCATTTTCAGGCCGATAACTTTGTGGCCGTTCCCCTACGACGCGCTGGGAAAATACGTATCGGAAGGCAAAACAATTTTAACTGTGGAAATGTCGTTCGGGCAGTTAGTGGAAGACGTGAAACTTTCCGCTTACGAAGCATCGATTAAAACTGGAAAAACGGGCGGCGCGAAAGCGGATATCCGGCTTTTAAGCCACGCGTGCGGCGTCATTCCGACCGAAGAAGAAGTTTTCGCGAAGGTAAAGGAAATATTAAAGAAATGAAAAAATTATACGGACACCCTGAAAGTTTAACTAAGGTGCAGACGAAGTACTGCGGCGGCTGCGGGCACGGGATAATCCACAGGATTATTACTGGCGTGATAGACGAAATGGGGCTGAGGGAACGGGCGATAATCACGAACCCGGTAGGCTGCGCGGTTTGGGCGGATGTGTATTTTGATTTTGACTCGGTACAGCCGGCGCACGGCAGGACTCCCGCCGCCGCGACGGGAATAAAGAGGGTGCGCCCCGACCACCTTGTCATCTGTTATCAGGGGGACGGGGACATGGCGGCAATCGGGACGGCGGAAATGATCCACGCCGCGAACAGAGCGGAAAAATTTACCACGATATTCGTAAACAACGCGATTTACGGCATGACGGGCGGGCAGATGGCCCCCACGACGCTGATCGGCCAGAAAGCGACTACCGCCCCGAGAGGACGGGACGCTGAAACCGCGGGGATGGGTTATCCAATCAGGGTGGCGGAGCTTCTTTCCTCGCTGGAAGGAACGCGCTATATCGCAAGGGGGGCGGTAAACAACGCCGCCAATATCCGCAAGGTAAGGCAGTACATCAAAAAGGCGTTTGAGGCGCAAATGGCGGGCTTTGGAAGCACCATAATAGAAGTTCTTTCCCCATGCCCGACAAATTGGACTATGGATCCCATTCAGGCCGTAGAATGGCTTGAAAAGAACATGATTCCCGCGTTTCCGCTCGGGGAAATAAAAAACACGCTACCCGGAGGCTCCAAATGACGGAAAAATCGCTATTCGCCGGATTCGGCGGCCAGGGGATAATTTCGCTCGGCCAGCTTTGGGTTTATTTCGCCATGCAGGAAGGGAAAAACGTAACTTTTTTCCCGTTTTACGGCGCGGAAAAGCGCGGGGGCGTCGCCAGGGCGGGCGTAATCGTGTCGGATGAGGAGATAGCGAGCCCTTTAGTGACCACGCCTGACTCAACTTTGGTCATGAACTTGGATTCCCTGCCCGTTTGCGAGAAAATTGTCAAGGAAAACGGCTTAATTTTGATAAATTCAAGCCTTGTAAAGGAAGAACCGTCCAGAAAAGGCCTAAAAATCGCCAAAGTTGAGGCTACGGGCATAGCCGAACAGCTTGGAAACCTCGTTTTTGCCAATATGGTGGCCCTTGGAGCCATGGTAAAGCTAACCGGAGCCTTGAATTTAGCCGATATTGAAGGTGTATTGAAGAAATTTTTCCCGCCGGACAAGCACCAATTTGTCCCGATGAACGAACAGGCTATACGGGCGGGTTATAAAGCCGTTTAAGGGCGGGAATTTGACGGAGAATTTGACATCGACCGCGTTTAGAATATATAATAAAAGGTACGTTACATAGGGAGAGTAAATGGCTTCGGTTCACGATTATAAACGTTTAGAAAACAAGATGATTTATAAAGTCAAAAACGCCGCTATTTCCGCGGCCGACTTTATAGGCGATGTTTTTAAAGCCATTGGAAAATTCCTCTCCCGCCGTTACACGCTTGTTTTCGTCCCACATTCCGAGAAAAAAGTTTACAACCTTCACATTACGGTCCTTTCGATATTTTGTTTCCTGTTTGTCGTGTTCGGCATTATAGGCACGTTTTTCTGGTACAGCGCTTCTTACAGCAGCACGATGTACGCGATGGCGAGCAAGGACGTGCGCCTAAAAGACGTGCAGGCGTCGCTTGACCAGTTACGCGACGAGACCGCCCTTCTTTTAAGGGAGGCGCGTAATTTTGAAGGCGCCCTTTCCGGCGTTCTTTCGGCGTTAGGTAAAAATGTAAACAACGAGACGAACCAGAAATCATTGGGCGATTTAAGCTCCTTTTTGGGCATAAAAGAAACAACCGACGGGACGTTACGCGAAGTTGACGATGTGCGCAAACTTTCCGCGTATCTTTCTCAGGCGGTCGAGCCGATTAAGGAAATGGGCGTTCTTCTGGATTCGCAAAGCGCCCTTCTTACGGAAATCCCCAGTATTTGGCCCGTCAAAGACGGCATAGGGAACATTTCGATGTTCTTCGGCCAGAACATTAACCCGATAAGCGGCCAGTACTACATCCACAAGGGAATCGACATTTCCACACACCGCGCCGGCGATCAGGTTTTGGCGACGGCGGACGGACAGGTGGTCGCCACCGAGTACGCCAGCGACTTCGGCAATTTCGTCATCATCAGGCACAAGCATGGCTACTACACCCGTTACGCGCACTTGCAGAGCATCAGGGCGAAACTTGGGCAGAGCGTCCAGCAGGGCGAAGTTATCGGCTATATCGGGAATACCGGCGTTTCTACCGGCCCGCACCTTCACTATGAAGTTCATATCGGTTCCGACGTAGTGGATCCGTACCGTTATATCACCCTCCGTTCCCGCGTGGCAAGACAGCAAGGACGATAAAAACGTGGCTCAGGACAGAGGCGGCGACTATTCAATTAACACCATAATAGGCCCCAACACGAATTTTTCAGGCCACATCGAGGCCGGCGGCTTTACGCGCATAGACGGCAGTATAAGCGGCGACGTAAGGGCGCGGGGTAGGGTGGTGCTTGGCGAGCGCGCGCGGATGAAGGGCAATATATCCGGCACGAACATCACCATCGGCGGGGTGGTGTGCGGGAACGTTTTTTCGGACGGACACCTTGTCATCCTTTCCACCGCCGTTGTTCTTGGCGATATAATCACCCGCCGGATACAGGCGGACGACGGCTGCTTTATCAACGGGGCGATCAGGGTATGCCCCAACGAGGAAAGCTGGGTAAAGACCCTGTCCGAGTACAAGGACGCTCAGGGCATTAAATCGGCCCTGCCCGTATTCCATAAAACCCACGGTTAAAACCCATGGCAAAAGTAGACGGCACCGATACTTCTTTTTACATGAACCCCGCGGCTTACACGCAGGTTAAAGAAGAAAAAAAAACAAAAGCTTCTAAGACGGAAAAAAGCGCTTTTTCAACTTTGTTCGATACTCTCCGAGGCAAGACCGCCGAAGAAATCGGCCCGTTAAAGGATCTTCCCACTTCCGACGATTCGTTAAATATTTTAATGGACGAAGTCCGTAACGCGGGCGATCTTTTAAAGAGCCGCCCTTATCCCGATGAAATTTTGCTTTACAAGCAGGCGGTACGTAATTTTATCAACTATGTGGTACAGAACGCTTATTCCCTGGAACGCGATGAGGGAATTCCGAATTTTTTAAAACCTGGATTTAAAGGAAAGCGCGGTACGCCCGAAGCGATGGAAGTAAAAATGCACACCAAAATTCAGGTTATCGACAAGAAGCTTGAGGACTTGGCCGCCATGCTTCTTTCCGGCCAAAGACAGCAGATGCAGTTGGTTTCCCGTCTTGAGGAAATACGCGGCCTTCTGGTAGACTTATTGCAATAGGTTATTTATGAGCGACGATAGCGAATATGAAGACATAGAAGACGACGTTGTTCTTGAGGACGAGCCCAAGGTAAACAACGTCATAACCGGAGCCGACGCGGGCATTGAATCCATCGCCCCCGACACGCCCATTTACAGGCTAAGGCTCCTGTATTCCCACGAGACTTTTCTCGCCGTTTACAGGGAAGACAACCTCGCCCCAAACACGATGGTCATAGTGTCCACCCTGTTGTCGGCGGTAAAGAAAAACAGAATTTTCGGCTCTTCCAAAAGGT
>NZ_BDHD01000119.1:0-5524 GCF_054786075.1 Treponema sp. R6D11
ATCCTTGAAAATTTTCAAATAATCCTCTGCGATCAGTCTAGTCGCCTCTTTGTCAGCATAATTGTTCTCAACTAAATTTACAAACAGCGGACAGGCTTTAGATATGATTTTCAAATCTTTGTTTCGGGTATGAAAAGCATTCTCATAGGCTCCGGAATTTATAGTTGCCGATGTTGCTATGACACCAATTTTACCAAAAGACGTAACAAGCATTGCTTCGTCAACGAGCGCATCAACTATGCCAAAAACCGGAACACTGTACTCATTTTTGATGTTAGGCAAAGCAACGGAGCTAGCGGTTCCACATGCGGAAACAATAACTTTTGCACCTTTTTTTATTAAAAACTCTATATCTTGACGTACGTATTCAGTAATAATTTCTTTTGAACGCACACCATACGGAGCGCGAGCTGTATCTCCAAGATAGATTATATCTTCGAATGGTAAACGCTTGATAATTTTTGGCAGAGTCGAAAGTCCACCAACACCACTATCAAAAACGCCAATAGAATTATTATTCAAAGTCTATTCCTCGCTATCTTCAATTTCACTATCGTCGATTTCACCTTTAGGGATACTAGACATAGAAATCACAGTCTCTTCATCTCCCAAGCGAACAACACGAACACCTTTACCTTTAGTAGCTCTGTTAACTTGACGGATGGATTCGCTATCAACTCTTATGATAACGCCATTGCTAGTTATAACTATAATATCATCACTAGGTTTTACTGTTTTAACTCCAGCAATTTTGCCTGTTTCTTCCGTGACGTTATAAGTCCTAAGTCCTTTTCCCCCTCGGTTTTGCAAGCGATATTGGCTAATATCGGCTCGTTTACCAAATCCGTTTTCAGAAACGATTAACAACGACACATCTTCCGAGCCAAGCGTAGCAAGGCACATCCCAACCAAATAGTCACCTTCAGCTAAATTCAAAGCTTTAACGCCCCGAGCAGAACGCCCCATAGACCGGACATTGTTCTCATTAATTCTTATGCTCATGCCACGAGAAGTTATGAGGACTAGCTCGTCATTCCCCGTAGTTTGCTTAACTCTAATTAGTGTATCTCCTTCATCGAGTTCGATCGCTTTTAAACCTGATTTTCTGTTGCTAGCAAAATTTTCTAGACTCGTTCTTTTTATAACTCCGTTTTTAGTGAGCATCACGAGTTGAGCGCCATCAGCTTTTTCTCTAAGCGGAATAATTGCCGTCACTTTTTCTTCTGGTTCTAACGGAAGCAAATTAACAATAGCCGTGCCTTTTGCATTCCTCCCTGTTTCAGCAACTTGATAAGCTTTCAACTTATACATTCTACCTTTTGATGTGAAAAACATCAAATTAGCATGTGATTTTGCAACAAAAATTTCAGTAGGAAAATCTTCTTCACGAGTTGCTAAGCCGGATTTTCCTCTTCCGCCTCTGCTTTGTGATTGATAATTTTCCGCTAAAGTACGCTTAATATAGCCAAAGTGCGTATATGTTATAACATTTTCTTCGTTAGGTATTAAATCTTCGATGTCAATTTCGCTTTCGTCGTGGATTATTTCCGTCCTTCTGTCATCACCAAATTTTTCTTTTATTTCATTAAGTTCCGTTTTTATAATGTCCAATACAAGCTGCGGATCACCTAGAATTGCAATCAAACGTTTAATAAGAGCTAATAGCTCGTTATATTCGCTTTCGATTTTTTCGCGCTCCAGCCCTTGTAAGCGGCGGAGTTTCATCTCTAAAATAGCGTCCGCCTGAATATCTGACAAACCGAAATTAGTCATCAACTTCGCTTTAGCATCATCATAACTTTCGCGAATCGTTTTTATAACGGCATCAAGATTATCAATCGCAATTTTCAAACCCTCTAATATATGAATCCTTGCTTCTGCTTTTTTCTTTTCGAATTCTGTTCTACGCACAATAACTCTCTTTTGAAAATCTAAATAATATGTTAAAATTTGCTTAAGATTCATTATTTTTGGTTGACCATCATGCAACGCTAACATGTTTATACTAAAGTTTTCTTGCATCGAAGAATATTTATAAAGTTTGTTTAGAACTATATTCGCATTCGCATCACGTCTAAGCTCAATAACGATACGCATTCCGTCTCTATCCGACTCGTCACGAATATCTGTTATGCCATCTATTCGTTTCTCTTTAACTAAGTCCGCTATTCTCTTAATCAAAACAGATTTATTAACTTGATAAGGTATTTCTGTTGCAACTATTCGTTGCTTACCGTTTGAATACTCCTCGATCTCACATCTTGCGCGCATAACAACCTTGCCGCGCCCTGTATGATATGCTGATCTAATTCCAGCTTTTCCAACAATTATTCCAGCAGTCGGGAAGTCCGGTCCTTTAACATGCTCCATAAGCTCATCAATTTCAATTTCCTCGTTATCAATCAAGGCTATCACGGCGTCAATCGTCTCGTTCAAACTGTGTGGTGGAATATTTGTAGCCATACCAACAGCAATACCAGATGATCCATTAACCAAAAGATTAGGGAAACGCGATGGCAAAACAACTGGTTCTTTTAATCGTTCATCAAAGTTTGGAATAAAATCCACCGTGTCTTTATCGATGTCTGTCAGCATTTTGAGCGAAACTTTAGACATTCTAGCCTCGGTATAACGATAAGCAGCAGGCGGGTCTCCATCGACCGAACCAAAGTTGCCGTGCCCATCAATTTGCGGATATCTAAGAGAAAAATCCTGCGCCATACGCACCAAAGCATCATAAACCGCAGCGTCACCATGTGGATGATATCGCCCAAGTACGTCGCCGACAGTCGTCGCACATTTTCTATAAGCCTTATCCGGAGTAAATCCGTCTTCAAACATAGTATATAATATTCGCCTGTGAACAGGTTTTAGTCCATCTCTAACATCAGGCAACGCACGCCCAACAATAACAGACATCGCATAATCAATATACGATTTTTTCATTTCTTTCGAGAGTTCGACTTTTATTATCTTTTGATTATCAAATTCACTCATAATTATTAGTCCTTAATTTGTTAATTCTAATGCTTTTTTAATTACGTTTTCAACAGTCAATCCATATTTTTCGAACAATTCAACCGGTTTCCCGCTTTGCCCGAACTTATCTTCAACGCCAACACGCAAAACCTTGCATGGACAGGTTTCTGTAACAACCTCACAAACGGCGCCGCCAAGACCACCAATTATCGAATGTTCTTCGATAGTTACTATCCCCTTTGTCTCTTTTGCAGCTTTAATTATAGCATCCTTATCAATCGGTTTAATGCTCGCCATGTTTATTACTCTCGCGCTAACACCTTTTTCATTTAAAACTTCTGCTGCTTCTAACGCTTGCTTTGCCATAATACCAGTTGTAATTATAGTAACATCGTTTCCGGATTTCAGTTCAAGCGATTTTCCAAGCTCAAATTCATATTTCTCAGGGCAAACGTTCGGCGTTGCAAGCCTGCTCAACCTAATATAGAACGGCTCTTTTGTTTCAGCAGCATAACGAATTACGCTTTTTGTCTCAATATCATCTGCAGGGCAAACAACATTCATGTTTGGCACAGCTCTCATTAAGGCGATGTCTTCAATCGCTTGGTGACTTGCGCCGTCTTCACCTACAGAAATGCCAGCATGCGTCCCGCACACTTTAACATTAAATTTTGGATAAGCAATCGAGTTTCTAATTTGCTCAAAAGCGCGTCCAGCAGAAAACATGGCAAAGGTCGCTGCGAAAACTGTTTTGCCAGTAGCTGCCATGCCAGCAGCAACACTCATCATGTTCCCCTCGGCAATGCCTGCCTCTATAAATCTATCTGGGTATTTTTTTGCAAACAATTTTGTCATAGTAGTAGGCGAAAGATCAGCATCCATAACGATAATATTGCTATCCAAACCAATTTCAGCTAATTCCTCACCAAAAGATAATCTTGTTGCTTTTTCCATGTTTTTTGCTCCTTATTAACTACCCATATTATATATGAAAAAAAAGATATTGTCAAGCAAAAAACACTTGATTTATTCAAGTGTTTTTATAAATTTATAAGTAAGTTTTATTTCTTGCCAAACTCTCTTTCAAGGCTCCTTAACATAAGCCCAGCAATAACAATTTCCGCAACAATCATAAACCCAGTTTGCATAAGTCGTGTCGGCAAAAAAGCTAAATACATCTTACCTGTTTGAAAAGAAATCCAGTATGTATTTATTATTAGTGAACAAAAAATCTGCGTGATTAAAACCGCAATTATAATTCTCAAAAGGTTTGCTTTTTTATACAAAATAATTCCCAAAATCGCTCCAGACAAAATAGCAGTAAGTGTGTATCCTGGAAAATATGGTCCAAATGGAACTAAGTTGGCTCCTATAAAATCTCCTAAGCCAGCAACAAGCATACCTCCAATTGGCCCAGCAAAATATGCCGCAACAAAAATAGGAAGAAACCCGATTGTTATTTTAACCCCTGGCGGTATTTTGATCCCCGGAGCGTATCTGTCCAAAACAATTTCTAGCGCGAGCAAAATACCAAGCAAAATATACGTTCCATACCCCTGAAACGGTTCTAAGAATTTCTTCACAAACAAATCTCCTCAATCGTATTGTTATCAAGGTGTTTTATTCTGTACGACTGCTTAAGCGTACTACGAGATATAACAACCGATTCTCCGTTTTTGCTTTTAATTTTCGAACCCACTTCAGGTAGATTTTTAATTAGTTCCTGATATGTCTCGTCTTCGTATTTCAAACAACACATGAGCTTTCCGCAGCACCCAGAAATTTTACCGCTATTTAAACCCAAGTCTTGTCGCTTAGCCATTTTTGTGCTCACTTGTGTAAAATCTTTCAAAAATCGCGAGCAGCAAAGCTCTCGCCCGCACGAACCAATACCGTTCAAAATTCTAGCTCTATCGCGCACGCCGACTTGATGCATCTCAATTCTCGTATGTAATTTTGTTGCTAAAATTTTAACCAATTCGCGAAAATCAACACGTTCATCAGCAGAAAAATAAAATATCAATTTAGTTTTGTCGAAAGTGTAGTAAGCATATATAAGCTTCATCTCAAGTTTTAACTCTTCCACTTTGCGCGTACAAAAATTGAAGGCATCTTTTTCTTTTTTGCGGATCTCCAAATACGCTTGAAAATCGTCTTTCGTGCCTTTTCTTATAAGTGGTTCAAATTTATCTTGTATCTTTTGTCGCAATTTAACCTCGTCGCCGAGCATAACCACCGTACCGTATTCGACCCCACGAGGACCGTTCGCGATAACTTTTGTTCCGTTTTGTAAGAATTCAATTCCCACGGCATCATAAAAATATGTCTTAGCGTCATAAAAAAATCTAACACCAACAATATTCTTCTCCTGCTTTATTTCTGCTTTTTTATCTATTTTGTCAGTCATATTTTATCCTATCATTGATACATAATATTCAAATCTACACGTGTTGGTATGCCAGGTACATAGCTAATTCCCGTTTTATTTCCTTTGCTATCCAATATATATCCATCAGAGAACTGCCACATATACCAGCCTTTATAG
>NZ_BDHD01000120.1:0-5480 GCF_054786075.1 Treponema sp. R6D11
TGTGCTTAAAGGCACTGCCATGTCATTTTTATTGATACCTCTGATTATCTTTTTTTGTCAAGTAAAAAAATTGATTATTTACTCTCTTCTATCAAAAGGCGCACCGCTTCCACCGCAGTCTTAATAGCCCCTTCCGTATCGTGGCAATGGGGGTTACTCATTCCGGCTTTTTCGCGCTCCTGATTCCACACCACATTAAGGACGCACCCTGCCCTTGCGCCGAGTATTTGGCTGACAATATAAAGGGTAGAGCTTTCCATTTCGGAGGCAAGACAGCCCGCTTTTTTCCACGCTTCCCATTTGTCTTTAAGCTCGTAACCGGACGGCATACGATCTGGACTATGCTGACCATAGAAGGAATCCTTACATTGGACGATTCCCGTGTGCCATTTTTGCCCTAAATTTTTAGCCGCTTGAACAAGGGCGTTTGTAACATCAAGGTTAGCAACGGCTGGGAATTCGATTGGGACATACTCCTTTGTTGTTCCTTCCATGCGTATTGCTCCTGTGGCGATAACTATATCGCCGCCAAGAACAGGAAGAGCCATGCCGCCGCAGGTTCCAATGCGGATAAAATTACGCACACCTGTCTTGTAAAGTTCTTCTATTGCTATTGCCGTAGAAGGTCCGCCCATTCCGGTAGATATGACCATTACCGTTTTTCCTGATAATTCACCTAACCAAGTTGTGTACTCTCGGTTTTGATGAAAAAAACGAGGTTTTTCAAGATGAGAAGCTATTTTTTCAACGCGCCCTGGATCGCCAGGGAGAATTGCATATAACGCGCCGTGACTGTCGTCAAAATCAACATGGTACTGTTTTTCCATAATCTTCTCCATTATACCTATTATCGTCGCCCTTTGTCATACGGAATACCTTCCGCTCTTGGAGCCTGTGAGGTTTTTGAACTGAACGCCAGAACTACAAGCGTGGTTATGTAGGGGATTATTTTGTAGACAACGCTTGGAATGGAAATAGCGCTAAGGAAGTGTATGCCCGAAGAAGCGGAAGATATTGCCTTCATCAGTCCAAAGAAGAAAGCGGCTGATAAAATGCGACCAGGCTTCCATTGACCAAAGATTAAAACCGCCAGCGCTAAAAAGCCGTAACCTGAAACTTCCGCGTTAAACTGCGTAGATGTCGGGATAATAAAAACAAGTCCTCCAAGACCGGCAAGAGCTCCTGAGATCATAACGCCCGCATAGCGCATATTGTACACGTTTATTCCGGCTGAATCAGCGGATTGCGGATGCTCTCCGCAGGAGCGCAGACGAAGCCCAAAGCGCGTTTTGTAAAGAACAGCGGCTGAAACCCCAAGAATGATAAAACCTATAAATGTGGTGATATAAGCGTTTTTAAAAAATAAATCCCCGATAAACGGAATGTCGCCTAACAACGGAACTTTTTCGATACGGAACTGGTTTATAAATGGAATCTGCTGAACAGTGCGAATCATACGCGCGATATAAATTGCCACGGCGGGAGCCATCATATTGATAGCCGTGCCGCTGATTATTTGATCGGCTTTCATGTTGATACTGGCGTATGCGTGAAGGAGCGAAACCAAAACGCCGGCTACCATGGAGACTAATACCGCCAACAGTAAAATCGGCTGTCCTGGAATAAATTGCTGTAACAAGCTGATAAACAAAATGCCGGTAAACGCGCCCATAATCATTATGCCCTCAAGCGCGATATTGATTACACCAGAGCGTTCGCTGAACATTCCTCCAAGGGCGACTATTAACAATGGGATAGAAAAAAACATGGTTTGCTGGGCAAGAAAATATATTATGCTCATGTTTCGCCTCCCATTCGTTTTTTAAGCGAGTTTAAAAAGTTTTTTACAAGTAACGCAAACGCGCTAAAATAAATTATTACGCTTATAATTATTTCGATTACTTGCGGAGCAAAACTGTATAACTGCATATTAAAGCCGCCTACGTTAAGATACGCGACTAACATACCGGAAAAAATTATTCCCAGCGGATTGTTCAATCCTAAAAGAGCGACAGGAATGCCGTTAAAGCCTTCCTGAGCAAGCACGTCAACAACAGTGATTCCTTTGCCAGAGCCTGCGAGGTACAACAACGCTCCGCCAAGCCCCGCAAGAGCGCCCGCAATCGTCATGCTTAAAATAATGCTTTTCTTTTCGTTAATTCCCGCGTAACGGGCGGCTTCGCGGTTAAAACCGCAGGCTTTTAGCTCATAACCGAAAGTTGTTTTTTCGAGAATAAGATAGATCAATATAGCGAATAAAATAGCGATAAAAAAGCCTGAGTTCGCGCTTGAAACATTATAGCCATCGCGGAAAATATAATTCATTCCCATTTTTGGAATATTGGCTGTCTCCAATAACCGCATACTCTGGTTACGCAAAGAATCAAAAACTGTTTGTGTTACAAGATAATTTACAAGATAAGTGCCTGTATAATTCATCATTATACAGGCTATTACTTCATTCACATTAAATATTGCTTTGAAAAAACCGGGAATAGCGCCCCAAAGAGCACCGGCAAGAACGGCGGCGACTAAAGCGGCTATCCAATGCAGATGTCCGGGAAGAAAATTGCATTTAACGCCGACAAGAACAGCGGCATAAGCGCCTGCGATAAATTGTCCCGCCGCTCCAATGTTAAAAAGCCCCGTCCTGCTTGAAAAGCCGACTGAAAGACCCGTCATTATTATCGGCGTTGCAAAATAAAGAACCTGACCAAGCTGGTTCATGTTGGAAAAACCGCTTGCAAGAATAGCGCCGAACCCTTGAGCGGCTTGCGAAGCGTTACTTAACAAAAGAATTATAAATCCGGCAAGCAAGCCGACTAAAATAGCGGCAACTGAAGAAAGCGCATTTATAACGGAAGGAGTAAGCCCACTGTTTAAAAGGGTTATCCCTTTTAGAAAATTTATTTTAAGAAAATTTATTTTAAGAAAATTTATTTTCATGCCACGCTCTGCTTTGCGGACCCTGCCATGTAAAGTCCAAGCTCTTTGTAACTTACTTCTTTTGGTTTAACGTCGGCGACAATTTTTCCTTCAAATATTACAAGTATTCTGTCGCTGACATTCATTACTTCATCAAGTTCAAGAGAAACTAAAAGCACTCCCCTACCCTTATCCCTCTCCGCCACAAGCTGTTTGTGGATATACTCGATTGCGCCGACATCAAGCCCTCTTGTCGGCTGAACGGCGACAAGTAGGCGCGAGTCGCGGGATATTTCCCTTGCGATGATTGCCTTCTGCTGGTTGCCGCCAGACATGCTTCGCGTTATTGAATATGCTCCCTGTCCTGAACGAATGTCAAATTTTTCAATTAATTCGTCGGCGTATTTATAAATTTCGTCAAATTTAAGAAAACCGTATTTCTGAAAACGACTGGTATAATAACTCTGTAAAACCAAATTAAAAGCGAGGTTGTAATCAAGCACAAGACCGTGTTTGTGCCTGTCTTCGGGGATATGCGCCATGCCCCTTGAGCGAATATCGTTATGTGTAATTTCTTTTCCTTCAAGGAAGATACGCCCTGTTGATTCCGTCATTCCGGCAAGGGCATGGATTAGCTCCTGTTGTCCGTTCCCGTCAATTCCAGCAATGCAGAGAATTTCCCCTGCGCGGACTTCAAAATTGGCGTTGTTTACAAGCGCCTTGTCGTGCTCTTTGCTTTTTACCGTAAGATTTTCAACTTTAAGAATTACATCGCCCGCCTGCCTTTCCGTTTTTTCCACGGACAGGTTTACTTTGCGACCTACCATCATTTCAGATAACTCTTCTTTAGAAACAGAAGCGACATCTACAGTCCCTATACACTTGCCTTTGCGAAGAACGGTACAACGGTCGGCAACGGCTTTTATTTCTTCCAGTTTATGAGTGATAAACAAAATCGACTTGCCTTCCGCAATAAGGTTTTTCATTATGTGCATTAATTCTTCTATTTCTTGCGGCGTAAGAACCGCAGTAGGCTCATCAAAAATTAGTATTTCATTTTCGCGGTAAAGCATTTTAAGGATTTCGACCCTCTGCTGCATTCCGACTGTAATGTCGGAAATAAGAGCGTCGGGATCAATTTCAAGTTTGTAGCGTTTAGATAACTCGACTATTTGGGCGCGCGCGTCGTCCAATTTTAACATTCCGTACTTAACTGTTTCCGCGCCCAGAATAATATTTTCTAATACTGTAAAATTATGAACAAGTTTAAAATGCTGGTGAACCATTCCGATTCCCAGTCTTCTTGCGTCGTTTGGTCCGTTAATATGAACAACTTCGCCGTTTTTTTTAATTACGCCCTTTTCAGCCTGATACAAGCCGAAAAGGACGCTCATAAGGGTTGATTTGCCCGCTCCATTTTCACCTAACAAGGCGTGAATCTCGCCTTTTTTTAATTGAAGCGTTATATCGTCATTGGCGATGATGCCGGTAAATACCTTAGTAATACCGGACATCTCAACAATGTAGTCCATTGTTGCAAGTTACCTTACTTCCGTAACCCTTGATATGGTAACCGGAACTATACTGGGACTGCCGTTGCTGTCAAGGTTATCCATTCTTGGGATAGAACCTGACGCCAGTTTATCAAAAATACTGTTGTAATCAGCCTGTTTAAAATTCTTGAATTTGGAAGTCTGCATTGGAAGACCAACGCCTTTGTTATCGGCGGCGAAAACCAAAGTATGTCCGCCTGGAAATTTTCCATCGTAATAATCGGAAATACAATCGTAAACAGAAACCTGAAGTCCCTTCATTGCGGAAGTAATAACTGTTGGAGATTCGCCAGACTGATCTACGTCAACACCGATTACTTTCTTGCCGGCTTGTTCAGCCGCAGCCATTACAGAGTTGCCTACTGCGCCGCCGCAGGCAAAGATTATTTCTACTCCGCTGTTGAACCATGACGCCGCAAGCGTTTGGGCTTCGGGTGTAGCGGCAAAGCCTCCTGTGTAATGGTAATTAATTGTAATTGAACCGGAAGCTAGTCCCAATTCCTTAGCCGCATATTCCGCGCCCTGAACAAAACCATATCCGTAACGGACAACAGCGGGAACCGCCATTCCGCCTACAAAGCCTAATTTTCTGTTGCCGTCTTTAACAGCCGCGTATCCGGCAAGAAAGCCCGCCTGATCCTCGGCGTAATTTACACCGACTGTATTTTTACCTGTTTTAAATTCGGAATAATCCGCGCTGTGCGGCACGCCGTCTACAAGAATGAAATTTACACTTGGATAGCGATCCTGTGCAAGGAAGACCGGGGTTTCAAAAAGGAAGCCCGGAGTAACGACTATTTTTGCTCCGCCGCGAACAGCGAGGTCAATCGCCGTAAGATAGGCGTCATTGCTCTGTTCCGCAGGCTGGTAGTATTTATGGGAAATGCCTTTTTCTTTTGCGTATTGAACCAATCCTTCCCATGAACCCTGATTAAAAGATTTGTCGTCAATAGTCCCAATAAATTTATCAAACACCGATGATTTAGTGTCTCGTTCACAGGC
>NZ_BDHD01000121.1:0-5450 GCF_054786075.1 Treponema sp. R6D11
TATTATAGGATCGTCTAAATTATTTAATCTTATTTGCTTTCCCTTATGATAACAAATATAACCAGCAGTATATAAACCTATGTATACTCCATTATAAAATTCTTGACTATTGTAACTACCATCTACTGCAAAAAACTTCTTTTCAGAACTATCAATCTCATTAAAAGGAGTAATTTCAAAATAGTGAGGTGTATAGACATCATCATCTACTGTAATTACAGGAACACAAGAAGGTTTATTGTTCACTTTATTTATATGAGTAGCAACGAAATCTATTGTGCTGTCCGATATTTCCTTCACAATTTTATCCCTTTCACCATTTTAATCTTAATTTATGTTTTTATGCTACCCCTTTATTACCATAATTTCATCTTCTGCTGATTATACACTCCATGCATAGCTTGAATCAATCGGTTGTATTCCCTATAGCCTTCCTTCCCCCTCTCAACAACACACCTGAACATGGTTCTTCTTGCAAATTGCCGCAAGTGCCTTATCATTCGTTATCAATGTTGCGTTGTGCCTTCTTGCGGCTACCATATAAAACATATCGTAAATGGAATGGTTGTTGTTAATGCCTTCGGAAAATGCTTCTTCCCAAATAGTTCTTGTGTTAATAAATACGTCTATAAAATCAAGACCGTCTTGTATATATTTTATACAGTTGTCCTTATTGTATTTTTTCATTTTTGTATATTTCCAAAAGGTATTGGATAATTCGGAAATATATAAATCTGGCGCAAGTACAATTTTTGCTTCTTGTAAAAGTTTGTCGAATTTTTTGAACTTTTCTTTTTTTAAAAGTATTTCAACAGAGCCTGAAACATCAATAATTACGTTCATCTGTTTCGATCCTCGCGGATTGATTTTACAACATCAAAATCTTTTGCTTCTTCAGGAATAAACCTGTTTCTTGTTCTTTCAAGCGCGGCAAGTCTCCGCTCTCGCCCGGAAAATTCCTTTTCCAGTCCGTCCTTTATCAACACAACGGTTTGCTGGGCAATGGTTCTATGTTGGCGTTTTGCCTCAAACTTGATTTGTTCATAAACATCACCGGGAAAGTCCCTTACCTGTAACAGCGGCATATTTTCTCCTCTGCATACAATATACATACATTTTCAATACTTGTCAATAGGACAGAAAAAAGACAAAAATGATATAATCAAAAAAAGGAGTCCTTTCTTGGGGTATGATGACGCACTGAACCTTGCCGAGCAAAAACTTGCACAGATACCGCCGCAGGAGGTTTGCCAAAAATGCGGCGTACGCTATGAAGACGGGGAATTTTTTATCCCTTGGTTTAATGTCGAAAAACCGCTTTTATCGGCTTCAGTTTCGCATAAAATATTATGGTTGCATTATTTGACAGCGGACGGGGTACAAAAACCATCGGGACATTTAATCGCTTACAGGGAAGCCGCGCCTGCGCTTTTCTATGAAACTAATTTTAATAAACGCGCGATAAAACCTCTTGTTAATCATTTTGGCAAAAATCCGCAGAGCCTCATTTCTACCGGTATTGTCCTTGGCGGACAAAAGGCTGATATGGGCGACGCGTCCGTTACGCTACATGTTCTCCCGTATTTGCCGATGACTTTTATTATCTGGGAAGCCAGTGAAGAATTTCCGCCTGATGGAAATATTCTCTTTGATCAAACGGCAAAAACATGGTTTGCGGCGGAAGACCTTGCTGTTATTGCAAGTCTTGCGGTTTATGAATTGGCAAGCAAACAATAATTAGATAAATTCGTTTTATTTAAAAATCTCATGTATAATTCTGCCTGTCCATATGTAAGGAATATCCAATCCCAGAAGCGCCGCCATGGTGGGCGCAATGTCGTAAATATTAATCGGAGATTTTATAGTATATCCCTCTTTTATACCACTACCAAAAACAATAAAAGGGATTTTACGTTTTACGGGTGTATCGGATTCATGCCAATACAAACTTCCACCATGATCCGCAGAGAATACGAATATTGTACTGTCATATATTTCCGCGTCTTTAACTGCCTGTTCAATAATTGCTATGTAGCTGTCCAATTCTTTAAGTTTTGTATAATAGTCAGGTGATCCCCATCGTCTAGATTGCCCCGTAGCACTCGGTTCATTAAACACAACTGCGGTAAAAACAGGTTTTTGTTCCATTATATAAGAGGCAATTTTTTTGGCGGATTCCATATCAGAAAATATTTCTTGTTTGTCCGTCTCTGAATCCAGGCAGATTCTTTCCAATTCAGTCCATTCATAAAAAAAAGCTGATGTCTGCTCGTTGTTTTCCAAAAGCGTAAAAATCGATGGAAAATTTTTCCTGGTGTGTCCTCCCGGCGGAGCTCCGTAAAAAAGAGATGTCCAGTTGGGCAAACATTCACTGGGCAATACGTTTAAAGTGTTAAGTCCACAAGCGCCATTAGCTATCATGCGTTTTACCGTAGGCATCTTCGCTTTAGCAACATAAGCGCTACCCCACCCATCAAGACCTATAAATACCAAATGTTTTGCAGGAACAAAATCCTGCGGTATTTTCTTTGCTTGCCTTACATACTTTGCATTTGCGCAACTTTCCGTAAAAAACAAGATAAGAGCCGAGAAAATAAGCAAAATAGAAATAAGTTTTGTTTTCATGTTTTTACCACTCACTATTAATAAAAAATCAATAAATAATTTTGTTACATAAATATATCAAAAATCTTTATTAATGACTATACTGTTTATACCCCTAAAATACCCATAGCCATTTCCTCAGTGTTTATATCTGTTGAAAATAATAAGAATTAGTGCTATAATAAGTCATGCAAAAAACTTTTATTCGTAATCGGATAACTTTCGGTCTTGGCACTATCGGCAGGGACATGGTTTACGGCATAGTAAGTATGTTCCTCATGTTCTACCTTACCGACGTAATCAATCTGCCGACAAGTACAATGTGGTGGGTGGCGGGAATTATTCTTGTCGCCCGTATTTTTGACGCCTTTAATGATCCTTTCATGGGGCTCATCGTAGACAACACGCAATCACGCTGGGGCAAATTTAAAATGTGGATTACAATAGGCGCAATAACTTCTCCGATATTTACAATTCTGCTATTTACAGATCTTGGGTTTCAAGGGAACGGATATATCATTTCTTTTGCTATTATTTATTTTTTGTGGGGAATTTGTTACACGATCCACGACATTTCATATTGGTCAATGCTTCCCAGTTTAAGCATCGATCAAAAAGAACGTGAAAAAATTGGGGCGCTTGCCCGTATTTTTGCGAATATCGGTTTGTTTTTTGTTGTTGTCGCCATAGTGCCGCTGACAAAATCGTTAGGTGAAAAATTTGGTTCTTTGCAAAAAGGTTATTTTATTTTTGCAATTTGCGTGTCGGTTTTTATGTCTTTGGGTATGTGTGTTACAATTTTCGGCGTAAAAGAGACGGGTATTGTAGCGCAAAAAAAGCAAAACACTCCGTTACGTGAACTTGTAAACATCATTGTCAAAAACGACCAACTGTTTTTTACGGCTATTTCTTTGTCGCTTTTTATGATTGGTTATATGACGACTACAAGTTTTGGGCTGTATTTTTTTAAATACGCCTATGGCAATGAAAATATGTTTTCAGTTTTTTCCGCCATTTTAGGCATATCGCAATTAACAGCCCTTGCTACTTTCCAACTTTTCAGCAAAAAGTTTGACCGCAAAACTCTCTATACCGGCGCAATTATTTCCATGACTGTGGGTTATCTGCTCTTTTTCTTCGCTCCTGTTTCAACAATGTTATTCATAGGCATTGCGGGCGTTTTAATTTTCTTTGGGCAGTCATTTATCCAACTTTTAATGACTATGTTCCTCGCCGACTCTGTTGATTACGGTCATTGGAAACTAGGCAAACGCAACGACAGTATCACTTTCTCTCTCCAACCTCTAATCAACAAAATAGGCGGCGCGGTAGGCAGCGGGGTTGTTTCCGCCGTGATAATTGTATCTGGAATTAAAGCTGCCAATACAGCCGCCGAGGTTACGCCCTCAGGTCTTTTAATGATGAAAGTAGCCATGTTAATTTTCCCGCTTCTGTGTTTCGCCGGAAGCTATTTAATTTACCGCATGAAGTACAAAATTGACAGCAAATTTTATAACCAGATACTGTCCGACCTACAAGAACGCGGGGAACTTAACAAAGAGGCATAATACCACACTTTTCTTTCTTTGTTCGCTCTTTGGTTCGTGTGGTTCGTGGTAGAAATTTTTTCGAAAAATTTTCAAAAACAGTCAAGCAAAATTAGTAAAAACCTTCGGTTTTTACTCTGGAAGTTTTGCACCCTCCCGACAGGGTTCAAAAATAGGCGTAGTCCCAAGAGGTGCAAAACTTCTCACTTTTTTAAATTTTTTTTAAATTCAGTCAAGCAAATTCGCTACTCCGCGCCATATATAGGTATGAAAAATTTATCTTTTTTGGTTGTCGCTTTTTTGTGCGGCACTGCTCTTTTTGCGGAAAGTGGCGCGGCTAATAACAAGACTGCGCCCCTTTTAAACTGGAGTCTGCTTTGGAGCGGCTCATGGGAAGAGAAAACCTTTACTTTTCAGGACGAACCTGAAGTATCGGGGACTCTTCATAACCGAGGGGAATTAAAATTGCACTTTATTCCCCCTCATCTTGTACTGCGCGGTCAAGTTCTGGATAAGCGTCCATTGAACTTTTCTCTGGAACCGCCGTGGGGAGATCCCGATAAATGGGTTACCAATTATACAGGCAGTTTGTACCACAAAACTACAGGCTCGCGGCTCCTTTACGGAACCCTTGACGAATGGGGGCTTTCCGCGCGGATTCGCAATCCGTGGATACGCTCGCCGCCTTATGCCGAAAACCACAAGCCCCTAATTGCCGACGTAAAAACCGCCGCGTCCGCAACCAAAGAGGACGAAGCATATCTGTACCTGTCCAGTTCCCCTTTGGAGCTTTTTTCAAATTTAAAACTGCGTGGCTTTGTTTCCGCGCAATCAGAAGTTGACGAGTACAAACCGGCGTTTTCAGGCGGACTGGATTTTACTATCAATAAAACCAACAGTTTGCTGATAGAAACTTTCTACACAGGCGCGACTCTCCCGCCCACAAAATCAAGCTCTTGGTTTTCCGCTTCGCCGCCTCTCCCTGAACGAGAATTCCGGCTATTTGCGGCGGGACTTCTTTTTACAAACCCGGCTTTTTCCGTAAGTTCTGATTATGCCGTCTCGGAAACTTTTGCCGTAGGGAAGGATATTTACGCCAATTTGGGTATTTCCCTCTCTCCGTCTTTACCTTTTGGGGAAAAGACAAAACCTTTGTTAATTTCATTGTCAGCGGACGGCGCGGGAAAACAATTCGTTTACAGAGACGGACAGGATCATGGGGGAGGCTTTAGAGGGGCGGCAAAAATTGAGTGGAAAGGCAGATATGGCTCTTTAGTCAAAATAAATACAATATTAAGA
>NZ_BDHD01000122.1:0-5342 GCF_054786075.1 Treponema sp. R6D11
CCTTATATGGGTTGAAAGTGTCGTTTTGCTTGACTGTTTTTGGAAAAAAGTAAAAATATTTTCAAATTCAGTCAAGCAAAACGCCACTCTCGTGCCATATATAGGTGAACCTTCTTTTTGAAGGTTCGGGAAAAAACTACTTTTTGGAGGAGATTATGGAAAACAAAGAATCAAGCATAAAAATGAGAGCATTAAAAGAAATTGGCAAAGTTCTGGTTAATTTTGGTAATCTAACCTTTGCAAGCCTTGTTTTAGGCAGTATAATTAAAGGAGATTATAGTCGTTTAACATTACTTATTGTCGGCGGAGGAATTGCATTGACATTTGTTACGCTGGGAATTATTTCGCTGATATTTGCAGGAGGAGAAAAATGAACCTTATAATTCTGCTTTGTATGCCGTTAGTGCCGGCGCTCATAGTAACAATTTACCTAATGGTTTCCATCAAAAAAGAAAAAAGACATACCGAACCAAAAACCGCATAACCAGTTTACCATAAACCTGAACATGGCTTTACGCCTGCTTATGTACACGAGATAACTATTGATTGCCAAGCAACTTAATCCGCGCAAAAACATAATCAAGCTTATTGTAATTCAATACTGCACGGTTATACGGCTTCCCTGGAATCTTTACAATGTCGTAACCGCCACGTGTAACAAATTTCTTGCTTTTTCCTTCGGTGAACCAGTACACAAGGGCGATGTCTTCGTTTGTCATTTCGATCGCCGTTAGCCCTTTCTTGCCGATAGCGCAACCGGAATTGAACAGGCAGGGGACAGGCAATTCGTCTCCGTAGAGACTTTGACGCAGTACGTCTCGGCGTTCTTTTCGTTTCAGTTTGCTCAATTCTTTTCGCAGAGCGGTAACTTCATTTTCTATACGCTTGCGGTCTTCCCCGACAGATGAAGGATAATCTCTGCAAAGCCTTTCAATCTCAAATTTGATATAGTCGAAACGCCCCAAAGATTCAAAAAGAGAGCGGTGAGTATGCCCGATTATTGACAGACAGTGATTTTTTATGGAAAAAGCGTAAGCCTTTTTTTCTATCTTGAAACGCTTAAAGGGACTTCGGGAGTCTGTTATATTTTTTATGCCGAAAGGTTTCAGGAAAAAACGAACAAATAAACCTATTATCCAATTAAAATTATTATAAATTGAGGATAGCTGATGTCCGTGGTACACATAAGCGGGTATAGTTCCGGTTTCAATTTTTATTACTGTATGTATAGGGTACGGGTAGGACGTATTTTTCATAAAAGTGAGTTGTTCATCGTGGTTACCTATAATTCTGTAGAGCCTGTTTTCGCGGGCAAAAAGATTGAAAACTCTGTAAAGCCCCGCCCATTTTTCTCTTATATAATCAAGTGAATAGCGCTGTAATTCTTCTATGTCGCCGTTAAGAACCAGAATCCAGCCGTTTTTAAAATAATATCCTTCCAGAATGGACGTAAGCATTTCCCCATTGTGGGCAAGATCGTCTCTTGAGCCTGTTCCCATGTGGAGATCGCTAATAATCAGTATTTTCCCGCCGCCTGAAATATCCAAGATTGAATCTTTTGGGAATTCATCATCGGACAAACGGCTTATAAAAAATCTGTCGTGCATTGGGCCATCAAGGACTTGAACCTCGGACCAAAAGATTATGAGTCTTCTGCTCTAACCAACTGAGCTAATGGCCCCCCCTGTCTCTTTTATTTTTATAAAAATATGGGAAAAATGTCAAGTGCTATCCGGCTGTGCCGGATAGCTTATGAGTTTTGCCAAAGAGAAATATACAGTTTTTACTGTGATTTTTTGCCTTTGATAAGACTCTATACATTTTGATAACTTCTTGTGTTTGGCAAAACTCCATGTTCTATGGGGATTGGAGAGCGTTTGTATTTGCACAATTTTCATGGTAAACTTAACTAGACAAGGAGACAGAAAATGCCCCCCCAAAAAATATACAAGTTTTTTTATGTTTTATTTTTTACAGTTATCAGTATTGGGCTTATGTGCATGGCGTGTGAAAAAGAAAATAAAAGGTTCCATATACCGGATGACGAAAGCATATCATCAACATCGTATTCTGTTTCTGATCTGATTAATGAATATGATTATGATGAAGACAGCTTTTATATTAAGCCGACGCGGATACCTGTGCTTCATAAAATAAAGCCTATAGAGCAAAAACCCATAAAACTGCCGTTCAGCACCAATGCGCATAAAAATTACCTTAACGATCCGTTGGCGTTTAAGAATATCCCGGACGGAGGCGTTCCCAGCGGTAATACCGCGGTTGTAGGCAGTGACGTATGTCTTTTTTATCCTGTGGCAAGTATTTCTTCGATGAGTGATTTGGCTAAATTGCCAAAAGGCGAAAAAATTCCCTTTGCGACCATTATTCCTTTGGGAGAACAACTTCAATGCAAATATTCATCATACGATAATATGTTTGAATTTCAGGACAATTATAACTTTTTTTTCAAGACAACATGGAATGGAAAACAAGGCATTGTATTTGGGGCGGATTTGTACGGCGATGAAGATGGTATAAAAAAAAGTAACGAAAAAAACAGGATTATTTCCCTTTTATATAAAGACAACGGACATTTCAGCTATTTTTATTCCGTTACAGGTTACGACGCTATAAGAGAGGATATTCAAAAAGAACTGGAAACAAACGGACTGTCTTTTCAGGAAATAAAAAAATCGGAATATTATTTGGATATTAACTCGCCCGACGATATGATAAGCCTTTACAGAGACATAGACATAAACATAAACACCAATGACAGGGTAACCCCCATTTTTATTACTACCGATCTCGCCGCTCACGCTAATCATTTGGTGTTTGACAAACTGCTTCAGTATTGCGAGGAAGAATATTTTTTTAGGCAATTGTTTGTCGTTGTAAATGAATATATAAAAGCCATTGAACAGAAAAAAGAAGAAATCCCCGAAGCTGTATATGATACAAGCCTCCTTTATTTTCAGACGGCTAAAGCCTTGCTGCTTTTGGCTCCCAGAAAAAATGCTTATGATTACATTGAGGTTAATGCCGCTCAAGTTTTAAGTAAATTTCCTGAGCAGGTAACTAAAGAAATTGAACAAATAAATAACGCCTCTGGTTTTGGTCAATCATCTGTTTTTCCAGACATGAAAGAAGATTATTCCCAATACAAAGTAAGGGGGCATTATACAAAAAACGGAATTCTCGGAGCGTATTTCCGAGTCCTTATGTGGTTTGGCAGAATCAATTTTAATCTTGGCGGTGATACCGGCAGCGCGAAGGAAGCCGCAAAAAAACTTGCTCCCGTAGCTCTTTTTATTACCGACATAACGGAAAATTCCACCGAAATAAAAAAACTCTGGCAGTCCCTTTTTGATCCCATAACGGATATTATAGGCGTATCAGATGATATTAGTTTTTATGAACTTGCTCCGCTTTGGGAAAAAATCAAAGGAGCGGGTTTTATGCAATGGTACAATGATTCTTCCAAGTTGGAAAATTTTATTTCAAAAGATTACAAAGAACTGCGGACTCCGGCAATTTCCGGCTTTTCTTTATTCGAGGGAGTTTACGACGGTGGAAGTAAACCGGAAGATCGCCGTCCACCTGTCGGATGGCGGCTTTTCGGTCAGCGTTATACATTAGACAGCGAAATCCATAATTTGGTTTCCGCTCCAAGACTTTACGGTCGTGGAATGGTACAGGGACTTGATATTATGAAAGTCTTTGGATCAAAAACCGCAGATAGGTTTTTAAGGACTGATTATTCAAAGTATTCAGGATTGGAAAATACGCTGAATTCATTACAGAAAAATATGCTTAAAATAAAAGATGATTATTGGTTTTCGACATATTATACAAATATTTTGTACCAAATAAAAACTCAAGCACTTTTTGAAAACGGAGCAGGTTTTTATTTTACGGAAAAACCTAATTGGAACTTAAAAGCGATGAACTCAGCCCACGGAACATGGGCGGAACTAAGGCATGATACAATTCTTTATGTAAAACAATCTTTTGCCGAAAAAGCAGGCGGACGTGTTGACCCAACGTACAGAATAAAACCTCTTCCTCAGCCTATACATTATATTGAACCTAATACGCCGTTCTGGATTGTTTCCGCCGTAGGAATTCAAAAGTTATATGCAGTATTGGAAAAATACGATTTTCTGGACGGTAAAATAGCCGAGGTTCTGGTTGGTCTGCACGAAATATTTGTAAAAGCGGCGGAGATTTCAGAATTGGAAGCGGCTGACAAACAAGTATCCGCAACAGATCTTGAATGGATTGTTAAGATTCCAAATAAGCTTGCGGTTCATGTTATGTCCATGATCGCGCAAAGCGGCGGTTACTTTGATGATCCTGACCAAATGCGAATGGCGCTGGTGGCGGACGTATTTACCAACGGAGAGGTCGGAGTAGTATTGGAAACCGCAGTGGGTATTCCATATCGCCTTTATGTCCCCCTGAATGACAAACAGGGCGGAAAGCGAATAGCGGTAGGCTATGGTTTTAGCTATTACGAATTCACCCATCCCATGTCTGATAGGCTTAATAATGCTCAGTGGAAAAACATTGTATACAAAGAAAACCCCGACATGAAAAATTACCTTCCTTTCTGGATGAGGGGAAAAGTTAATCAGGCGAAATAAAGTTTGTCGGTTAAACGCGTGATTATTATTAGTTTTCTTGCTCTTTCTTTTTCCTGTTGTGAGAAAGAATCGCCCGTATATCACACATGGCAATCCTTAAAAGAAATGAAATATGGAGAGCCGATTCACCTTCCAATCGAAGGAATTCCGCTTACTGAATTTTTCCCTTGGGCTGGAACCGTAAGCCATCACCTTCTTGCCCATGACTATATTGATTCGTGGTTTTCGCTCCTTGCAAAAATGAGGCAGGTGAGTTGTTTTTACATTTTAACTCCGTCACATTGGGGGCTTTCAACAGAGCCTTATTCATTAACAGACGGATCATGGGCAACCGATTTTGGTTTTGTCGATTCAGACAAAAAAATTGTACGCAAGTTGGCAAAATCGCTTGAAGTTGGGTTAGACCCAAAAGTGTTTGACGTTGAGCATGGAGCGTCAACATTAATGCCGTATATAAAAAAATATTTTCCAAAAGCGGTGGTTGTGGTTGTAGCCTACGAAAGCGAACTTCCCGTAAATGTTCCAAAAAACGTAAAACTTGCGGACGTTCTGGAAAACGCTTTTGACAAAAAAGGAAAGCAAAAAAATTTTTTATTAATTTCAACAGATTTTTCACATCACCTCAACTTGGAACTGACGTATGAAAGGGATAGTCATTCGCTAGAGTATTTGGAAAATCCTGCGGACGTTTCATGG
>NZ_BDHD01000123.1:0-5289 GCF_054786075.1 Treponema sp. R6D11
GCATCCATGTTCTCGCGGACAACAAGAACCTGCCGGCAATTTACAAGTTGGCGGGGGACACCCAAAAACCAATCCACAAAATCGGCATCGCGGGCGGCGGCAAGCTTGGAGCGCTGATCGCGGAAGGGCTTTTAGAGAAAGACAGCGTGATTAACCGGAACATAAACAACAAACAGGCGGGAAACCACCGCGTGATTTTTATAGAGAAAGATTCAAAAACATGTTATAAACTCGCCGCCCGTTTCCCGGACGCGCTTGTCCTGCGCGAAGACATTTCCGATGAGAGCTTCTCAACCGACGAGGAATTAAAAGGCCTTGACTGCCTTATCACTGCCACGACCAACGAAGAACTGAACATCTTTACCGCCGTGTACATGAAATCAAAAGGGGTCACGCGGACAATCGCAATCGTGAACGGCTCCGGCTACGCGGAGATGGCTCGGCATTTGGGCGTCGACGTGGTAATCCCGATGATGTCCGTCGTGGTGGACTCGATTCTTTCCCACCTTATGGGCAGTAACGTGAAGGAAGTACATTCGTTGGGATACGAGAACATCGACTTAATCGAAGCCGAGATCGGAAGGAACGCGCCCGTCATCGACAAGCCGATTTCCGCGTTCAAACTTACGGACGGCGGCCTTCTGCTCCTTGTCAAACGGGAAGGGATTTCCTTTATCCCGAAAGGCGACTACATATTCAAGGAAGGCGACCGCATCGTCGTAATCGCCAGCGTAGACAGCCATTCGGAGATAGAGAAATATTGCCGCCCAAAACAATAGCCGGATGTCCGTTGGAGTATGAATGAGAAAACAATTTACGCTTGTTTTTTTAGCGTTGCTCGTCATCTGCCTCCTCGGCGCCCTTCCGTTTTTTTTCTCGAACTACATCCCCAACTTTACGGACGCTTTTTTTGAAAGCGTGTCCGGCTTTACGACCACGGGCGCCACGGTACTGAAAGACATCGAAGCCCTGCCCCGCGCCCTTTTGTTCTGGAGAGCCCTTACCCAGTGGATCGGCGGATTAGGCGTTCTGCTATTTGTAACCAGAAGTTTTCAGAACCAAAAGAAAGAGGCTCTCTATATCCTTCCAATAATCTACGCCGCCCTTACCGCCCTTCAGTTTCTTTTGCTTTCCGTTTTCGGTCTGGGCTGGTTCGACGCTCTTACCCATTCGATGTGCACCATGTCCACGGGCGGGTTCAGCGTCAGGAACGGCGGCATCGCACATTACGGCAACGCGGCGGCGGAATGGGTCTGCGTGCTTTTCATGTTCATGTCGGGGATTAACCTTACGCTTGTCTGGCGGACTTTTCGCGGAAAGGCGGAAAATGTTTTTCGCAATACCGAAACAAGGGTATATGCGGGAATTATTTTGATAGCGGCGGTAATCGTTGCCGCCGTGATATTTACGCAGAGTGCGACTACTGCGACAGCAGAGCCTCTTAACAGAGCCGCGTCTCTAACTACGGCGGCGCGACAGGCTTTCTTCCATGTTACTTCGGCAATCAGCACCTGCGGATTTTACAACGCGGACTACAACATTTGGCCGTCGGCCGCGCAAGGCGTGATATTTTTTCTCCTGTTAATAGGCGGCTGTTCGGGCTCCGCCGCGGGAGGAATCAAAGTCGTCCGCCATGTCGTGCTTTCAAGGCAGTCGGGGAACGAGATGAAGCGCTTTATCTACCCGCGCGGCATATTCGACATACCGTTGGACGGCAAAAGCGGAAATAAAAAAGCGGTTTACCCCGCCGCTGGATTCTTATTCCTTTATTTTCTCGTACTTTTTTTAACGGCACTGCTTGTAAGTTCAAGCGGCATCGACGTGTTTGATTCGTTTAAGACCGCGCTCGTCTGCCTTGGGAACACCGGCCTAGGTCTTTGTGTCGCCGATTTTCCCGCCTATGTTAAATGGGGGCTTTGCCTTGTGATGATGGCGGGCAGGCTGGAACTTTGGGCGGTGCTAGTAATTTTAAGCGGGGTATTCTCACGAAAATGATAATTCTGCAAGAACGCCAAAACAAATTATTCGTCCTTTTCCGCCTGCTTCTCGCCCTGCTCGGATTTATTCCGTTAATAATGATATTCCCGCTAATCACGGCGGTAGCCGACGGCGAGGAAAAAATGATTTTCTCTTTCGCGTCGGTAATGGCGGTAATATTAATTCTGGCGGCGGTAAGCTTCCTTTCCCTACGCAGAAAGAAACTGAACCTAAACGCGAAAGACGGATTCCTTATCGTTTTTGCGGTATGGGTCTTCGCGAGCTTTATCGGGGCGGTACCTTTTTACCATTACGGCCTGAACTTTACCGACGCATTTTTTGAGAGCGCCTGCACCTTCGCCACTACGGGGGCGACGACAATCGGCGACGTCGAAGCCCTGCCCCGTTCTCTCCTGCTCTGGCGAAGCATAGCCCACTGGTTCGGCGGCATCGGGATAATCCTCGTCTCCGTCGCCCTTCTTCCCCTGCTCGGGGTAGGCGGCTTTCAGTTAATCAAAGCGGAAGAAACCGGCCCCGAAAAAGAAAAGCTCACGCCGAAGGTTACCGTTACCGCGAAACTTTTGTTTTTTGTTTACAGCGTGTTAACATTGATACTTTTCGTCCTCTATCTTATTGGCGGAATGAACTGGTTCGACGCCGTCTGCCAGAGTCTCGCAGCGCTCGCCACGGGCGGGGTGAACGTGAGAAACAAGGGGCTTGCCGCATGGGACTCAGCCTTCATCGATGGCGTAACCACCGTCTTCCTTCTGCTTGCGGGGATAAACTTCAACCTTTACTGCAGGGCGCTTCAAGGAAAATTGATCGAGATAAAGAACAATGTTGAGATCAAAGCGTATCTCGGCATCTTTGCCGTAGCCGCGATAATTATCACTTTCTCGCTCTTCCCCGTTTACGGCTCCGTATCAAGCGCGTTCCGCTACGCGTCGTTTCACAGCGCGTCGATTCTTTCCACCGCAGGAAGTACGACCGCGAACTTTGAAGAGTGGCCCTCCCTGGCGAGAACGGTTTTATTTATACTGATGTTCGCGGGCGGCTGTTCAGGTTCCACGGCGGGCGGCATCAAGATAATACGCCATGTCATTCTTTGGAAGCAGGTTAAAAATGAAACCTTGCGCATGCTCTACCCGCAGGGCGTTTTCAGAATACAGATAAACAACCGCGTAGGCCGCAACGACGTGGTATACGGAGTGTCCGGCTTTATCTTCATGTATCTTTTTGTAATCATGATTGTCACCCTTATTACCGCCGCTTCTGGAATCGATCTTTTTACTTCGCTAAGCGCCGCCCTTTCGATTACCGGAAACATTGGGGCGGGCTTTGGGGCGATAGGCCCCGGCCGCGACTACGGCTTTTTCGCGGATCATATCAAATGGCTCTTTTCGTTCGTGATGATCGCGGGGCGGCTTGAAATGTGGACGGTGTTTATTTTATTTACGCGTATATACTGGCGGAAGTAACCCCAAGCAACTGCTTGAATTCTTTTTCGTCCAGGGTTTCTTTTTCCAGAAGCGCGGCGGCGATGCTGTCCAATATAACGCGCCTGTCTTCCAGTATCTTCCTCGCCTTGTCGTATTCAACTTCGATAATCCGCGCGATTTCCTCATCGACATACTGCTGGGTACTTTCGGCGTATTCGCGGTGAAACGTCGGCTCCTGCCTCTCCTGCCCCGTCATGCTCACGCCGCGCGAAGTAAGGGCGACGTTGCGGAAGCGGCCGCTCATTCCGTAATCGGTAATCATCTTGCGGGCGATGTCCGTCGCCTTGGTAAGATCGCTCGCGGCGCCCGTTGAATATTCGCCTGAGATCATTTCTTCGGCGATGCGCCCGCCCAGAAGAATGTCTATCCTTCCCAACAGGTCGGATTCCGTAATCGTATAGCGGTCTTCAAGCGGAAGCTGCAACGTGTAACCGAGCGCGAACCCGCGCGGAATAATCGAAATTTTCTGAACGGGGTCCGCGTTGGGGGTAAAGGCCGCGACCATCGCATGGCCGGCCTCGTGGTAGGCGGTAAGTTTTCTTTCCTCTTCCTTGATTACCCTAGTTTTCTTCTGTAGTCCTGCCACGGTCTTTTCGATGGCTTCGTCAAAATCTTTCTGCGTTACAAGTTTGCGCCCCGCCCTTACCGCCAAAAGCGCGGCTTCGTTTACGATGTTGGCGAGGTCTGCTCCCGAAAAGCCTGACGTGATTCTGGCAACGACTTCAAGATCGACATTGGAAATCCCCATAATGTTCTTTGAATGAATTTTTAAAATCGCTTCCCTGCCCTTTACGTCGGGCTTGTCAACAAGCACCTGCCTGTCGAAGCGGCCGGGACGCAGAAGCGCGGGGTCTAGCACGTCGGGGCGGTTGGTGGCCGCAAGAAGGATAAGCCCGCTTGTGCCGTCAAAGCCGTCCATCTCAACCAAAAGCTGGTTTAGCGTCTGCTCGCGCTCATCGTTGCCGCCCGAAATGCTGTTTATCCTGCTCTTGCCGATAGCGTCCAATTCATCGATAAAAATAATGCAGGGCGCTTTTGTTCTCGCCTGTTTGAACAAATCCCTAACGCGGGCCGCTCCCACGCCGACAAACATTTCAACAAAGTCCGCCCCGCTCATGCGGAAGAAAACGACTCCCGCTTCCCCTGCCACCGCGCGGGCCAGCAAAGTTTTCCCGGTTCCGGGCGGCCCTACAAGCAGTACGCCCTTGGGAATCTTTCCGCCGATGTCCTTGTACTTCTGCGGGCTTTTCAAAAAGTCGACTACCTCGACAAGTTCTTCTTTCGCCTCGTCTACACCGGCTACGTCGCTAAAGCGGGTAACAATGTCCCCTTCCGCGACAATCACAGCGCGGTTTTGCCCGACGGAAAGAACATTGCCGCCTATATTGCCGATGCGCTTAAAAACAAAGCGCCAAATAATTATGAAAAACGCAATCGGCAAAACCCAACTGACGATAAAGCCGAGTATGGCGTTACCTTCGCGCGGAACCGCGCCGTACGCGACTTTATTTTCGTCTAAGAATTTGAGGAAGTTTTCATCCCAGATGGACACAGTGCGGTAAACTTTATCCTGAGCGGACGAATACGAAGACCGCGCCAGACGCGACAGCGAATTGTCGCGCTTGGAAACATTTGTATATCCGGTAAAGTAGGCTTCGGTTAATTCCACGCGCTTGATTTCGCCGGAAGCAATACGCGACTTAAACTCGGAAAAATCAATGGATGAATTTGACTTGTTAAAAAACACATAATTAAAAAGGCTAATCCCTATAAAAATGACGGCAATATAGATAAGAAGGTACTTCCACCCGCC
>NZ_BDHD01000124.1:0-5252 GCF_054786075.1 Treponema sp. R6D11
ATTTTATTGTTTTCGCCCTGCAGGAATGATCCAGGACCATTCCCGTCATCGCCGTTTGAAATTATAGGTTTTTCAGTGTTTACAATTTGTCCTAATCCGATATCGCAGGTTGTGAATATAAAAATTATGAAAAGTACTGCTAATATCCCGACACCCACTAATATGGGGTTTTTGTGAAAATGTAAATTTTTCATACAATTCCCTCCAAAAATAGATCTTCTCAACTTGAATAATACAATTAAATTTATGATTAATCAAGTAATTTTTAATATTATTTTTTTGTAAAATCGTTATGAAAAATGACAAAAAGACAAATATTGTCAAGTTGAAACAGGTATAACGAAAGTGTTAGAATAAATCCTAAAAATTTAAATTTATTCATAAAAAACCTCCTTAGTAATATTCTTACAAAAAAATAAAAAAGGCGCTTAGCGCCGTTTTTATTTGATTAATTAGAAAATATAAAGCCTTAACCCCATTATAACGTGAGGTATGAAAACCGGTATGTCATTCTTTGCCGCGTCTACGTCGGTTGGCACGAACCATAATTGGAATTCCGTAAACAAGCTGAAGGTTCTTAGGTATTCTCTCTTTGGTATTTTAACCTTGGGGAATTCCATTTGTGCTATAACCGCGCTCATCCATGTTGAAGAGCCGCTCTGCGCTATTTCAAAGTACGAGAAGTTAGCTCCAAACGCGAATGAAGCGTACAGCCATTCAAAGTCAGGTCCGGCAAATGAAACAAACGGCAGGGCGTACACGTTAGCGATAATCTTAAATCCAATTACACGTCCTCCGTAACGCATATTGTTTTCGCCGCCGAGAGCTTCATATAAATCTTGACTCATCATGCCGTACTGTCCCTGTATTTTTACGTTGTCGTCAAAGAAGCTTAATCCAAGACCAAAGTCCGTATATGTCGCGCCGCCTGCGAATATGTTAGGTATAACATCGGGTGCAAGCTGTTTTATAAACGGCGGGATTACGCCTTCAAAATAGAGTCCTTGCAGGAATCCGGGAACTTCGTACATTGCTTTGTCGCCTTTGCGAAGGTGATAAGTAAGACTTACAAGCTCGATGTCGTCGGTAGCGGAGGCGGAGTAGGCGATAGTCTGGTTGTATCTGCTTCCGGCTTCAGGCGATATAAGGCGAATCTCGGGGAATGTTTTGTCAATCTGAACGATCATTCTTGTTATGGCAAATTCGCCGTTTTTCATTGTTGTTCTGATAACGATGTAGTGGTAACCTTCTGGCATTTCGCTGTCTTCCAGACGGAAGCGGTAATCAACGCCTTTTGCAAAAGCTTTGTTTGTCTTTATAAAAGATCTTCCATTGTCAAAACTTATTTCCGTAAAGCTTGGCGTTTTAGCCAGTATTGAAGCTTTTATTTCTTTATCAAGTTTTTTGTCCGCAAGAAGTTCTTTATCTTCATCTGATAACACATAACCTGTTCTTCCCATCAGATACGCTCTGTCATAGGAGAATTCCGCGAACTTAAAGCTGTCTATGGTTACCCACGGACCGCCGTTCCTGTAAGTAATATTGTATGCTCTTGATGAAACCAGAGTAGGTCCGCCAAAGTTGCTGGTTATTGTAATAGCGTTGTTTCCGGGATTAAGATATTCGCTGTCAAGTTTAAAGGCAAAGAACCCGGCATCGTCAACAGGCGCGGTTTGCGAATCGGCTCCGTTTATTTTGATTGTTACCGTTCCCGCTGGAGCTGAACCGCCGGCATAGCCGTACAAGTTAAACTCGCCGCTTGTTTCTTCGTTTTCAAGCGGGTAGAGGATTTCTATGTAGTTTCTGTATGTCTGGCGCGCCATCTGCACGTTACGAGAGAAGCGTGTCATGTTTCCGGCTCTGTCTACCGCGATAACCGCAACATTGTATTGTCCGTCCGCCATTGCCGAAATGTCAATGTTTTCTTTAATTATAGAACTAACGTCTAGTTTTCTTGATCTTAAGTTGGCGGGAATTTGAACGCCGTCAAGACTTCTTAATTCGATGCTTACATCTTTTAAGTTAGGATCAAGCACGCGTCCCATTACGGAAATATTTCCTACCGAGATTGAACCGTCGCCGGGGTTATCCAGAATAATTTCCGGCTGCGTGTTGTCTACGTTGATCATAAACGCGTAAGTAGCAGGTACGTCGTATCTGTCCAATACTCTTATAAACACTACATGGGGACCGTCTTTTAATATTGTCGTGTTAAATTGATAATTCCACTGTACGGTTTCCGCCGCCGTGCCAAAGCTGCCTTTAACCTTGTTAAATGAATTTCCGTTATCAACAGAAGCTCTTACTTCTTTAATGCCGTTGCGGTCAAAGGCGGTTCCGCGAAGCTCTACGCCTTCTTTTAATACCGTGTCATAAAGAGGATACGTCATTGTTCCGGTAGGCTCTGTTAAAGAGACGCGGAATTTTCTAGTTGTCGGAAGGCTTTTTACTCCGTAAAGATCTTCCGCGATTATTGTTACCGTATGCTCGTTATCTGTCAAAGTTGACAACGCCACAGGAATGGAGAAACCGTAAGCGGCTTCTTCGTTATTCCACGGCTTTGCGTCAATTCTCCATTGATACCCTTTAATTCCGTCGTCGTCGAACATAACGCCGGATACGATAAAGTCGTTTGTTATTACTTCATCTTCCTGCGGAAGAATTACCTGCACCGTAGGAATGTCCATCTGCTGATCAATTACAAACACCCATGTGTTAAGATCGCCTGAGTTGCCGGCTTTATCCGTAAATGTAAAGCGCATGTTGTTATCAAGCGGCATTTGAAGCGAATCCATTAATACTTCAAAGAAACGCGGCGCGTAATCGCTATTCCATGAGAGGTCGTTAAAAACTTCTTTTGGAGCGGAAGACGCGTTTCTGCGATAAGAAACCGACTGAATGCGTCCCTTTTCTTCAACGGCAAACGCCATGCGTATTGTTCCATTTACTTTTGCTTCGGATATAGGCACTATAGCCTGCGCCACAGGAGCCTGAGTGTCTTTTAATACGCTAAAATCCGCAATTGTGCTGTCGGAATCGCCAGACGCTTTTATAAGTATGGTAATTGAGCCGTCATTTGCTGATGAAATATCGAGTGATTTTGTGATGTTTGTATTAACAGGAGCGCGCAGTCCGGAAACTTCGGCGGCGGTAAGAACCCTCTGCCATGTGTCTCCCATGTCGACAGAGTATTCTACGGCGGCTATCCTGCTTCTGCTTGCCAGATTAAAACTGACATTAACAGTGTTTCTTACCCAACTGTAATTGGTAAAATTCTGTAAGTTTACTGTAGGACCCGATGACGCAACTGTAATTCTGAATTGATTGCTTGTAAACGAGCCGCCGTCAGTATCAAGTCTTAGAGACAGAGCGCCGGTTTCGCCGTCGTCAGAAGCGGTAATTACAACACGTCCGTATGTATCTATACTTGTGCTTAACATATTGGCTCCGCTGCCTTGTAAGGTTGCTCTTGTTATGGGTTTATTGCTTGCGCCCAATAATGTGTCTCCGGCTTTAAGTAATATGCGTCCGTCCGGAGAAACAGTCTGTTTTACAAAGGAGAACACGTTAGCCGAATCATCGCCGGAAGGCGAAACTATATAAACAGATTCGGTTGATGTAAATTCCCTGCCCTGACGATCCGTTCCGACTAATTTAATATCTATAAATCCTTCGGGAAGATCTGTGGGAACCGCGACAGCCGCTGTAAATACGTCTTTTGAGCCTGATAATTTAACCTGCGACTTCATAAGATCGCCAAAGGTAATTGAAGCCGACGCGGGAGGAGTTGTGGATCTGTAAGAAAGAAGCATTGTCATTTTTGGAACAGGCTTTACTCTCATACCTGAATTAAAAACGTCGGTTTTTGTGGTTTTTCCTTCGGGATATGTAACAGAAGCGATACCGGGCTGTATTAGTCCGCTTGAAACAGTTATTCCTTTTACCTGTACTTTATTTCCGGTAATACCTGAAGTATCTTTTGCCCAAACGTCGAGAGTATGACCGCCTTCGCTTGGATCTGGAATATAAAATTGGAAATATCCGTTACATGGCACTTCAACTGCGGGAGCGCCGTCAAGAGAATAGAAAACGGATTCTATGCCGTCGTCGTCTGTCGCTTCTCCTTTTACAACAATGCCTAAATCGCTGTTAACATTGCCCGCTATTGGCAATGTTAATTTTACAACAGGTAAATCCGAAGCCGGATCAAATTTATATTTTTGTTTTGTAACAGAGACGTTACCTGAAACGTCAACCGCTCTAATTTCAACTTCTATTGAGTTTCCCTTATACGCGCGCGCGTCTACAGGGGCAGACCACCACTGGTTTCCGGGAAGAAGCTCAAATTCGCCTTGAGAATTTCCGGCTTTCCATGATACGGATTTTAACCCGACAGGATGTTTCGCATAACCTGCGATATTAAATACTCCGTTTATAACGGTATTTGGCTCCGGATATACAACTTTTACATCGGGACCTACGTTATTTACGAATAACAGATGAGCGGCGGTTCCGACGCTGTCGTTTCCGTCTACTGTTTTAAACCAGATAACAACAGGACCGTCTTCAAACTGCTTTGTGTTAAGATTTATGTCCCAAGTGCCATGACCTGCTTTATTAACTTTGAATTTTGAGGGAATATATTTTTGTCCGCCGTCAACCGAATAGCTAAAAGCGGAAATGCCGTTTCCGTCGTAGAGAGTTCCGCCTAAATGTATATTTCCAGAAACAAGAGCGCCGACAGTGTGGCTTGTAATAATGGTTTCGGGTTTTTTTCTGTCCAGCCGCCAGTAAACAACCGCGACCTTTTTCTTTTTCGCGGGGACTTTTTGTCCGGTAGTGTAAATATCCGCAATACCAGAAACATCGTTTATATCGGTTGCCCACGCTTTAACGGTATAATCTCCGTCAAGCCAAATTTCGCTGTCTGAAGTGTCAAGGAAATAAGACCAGTAGTCTGTTCCAGATGCCGTTACGTGAGTTAATTCTTCGCCTTTGCCGTCCGTTCCGCGGTATACGGCAATCTCAACTTGTTTAATGCCGTCGTCGTCAAACGCTATACCGACGATATTCATGTTTCCCTGAACGCGCATATACGGCAGAGGATTGATGATCGTAGTTCTTGGAAGATCGGACTCCGGATCGATGTAAATATTATCAGGACCTGATCGGGTAGTATTGCCGGCTCTGTCTTTAGCCTCTATGTAAAAATTGTACTTACCCGGTTTTCTTTCAGAAACATCAAATGTATC
>NZ_BDHD01000125.1:0-5242 GCF_054786075.1 Treponema sp. R6D11
TCTTTCCGCCTGTTACAAATTGTAAGCCTGTTTCCGTTAAAAAGATTTCTTTTACACCAGCATAGGATACAATTTCATAAATTCCGTAATTTGATGTTTCGCTGAAGAATGAAGAAACGATATACCCTTGCGCAAACGGAAGTTTTCCCTGATTGTAAGCGTCAAATAGGTTGCGGTACGGAACATCGCTTGTTTCTACAGGTCTTAATGTTGATGTTGTTTTTGCAGCCGTAGGTTTAGAGATTGTTACTTTATTCACGGATTTTTTAGCAGCAGGCTTTTTCGCCGCTGGTTTTTTCGCCGCAGGCTTTTTAGCGCTTGCTTTTTTAGCAGCAGGCTTTTTAGCCGCTGATTTTTTCGCCGCAGGTTTTTTCTTAGCCGCCGGTTTTTTGACTTTTGCTTTTTTAGCAGTCGCTTTTTTGGCTGTTGATTTTTTCGCCGCAGGTTTTTTCTTAGCTGCCGGCTTTTTCGCCGCAGGTTTCTTCTTAGCTGCCGGTTTTTTCTTTGCCGGCTTTTTAGCTGTTGCCATTATTTCCTCCTAATTAATATGGTATTCATATTATATGACAATTATAAACCGATCTATATCTATTTATCAACTGTTTTTTTAGTAAAGATACAGTTAAATTCAGTATCCGGCGTAAAACGGCGAATACTGAATTTTTCTATTTTACACGAGATAGTGTTACGGCGCAGGTGGTTACAATGTCTTCAACCGACGCGCCTCTGGAAAGATCGCTTATCGGTTTTGCAAACCCCTGAAGGAATGGTCCGTAGGCTTGAGCTTTGCCGAGACGCTGAACCAGTTTATACCCGATATTGCCTGAGCCTAAATCGGGGAAAATCAGGGTATTAACCTTGCCTCTTACGGGGCTTCCTGGTGCTTTTTTATCCAGTACCGAAGGAACAAGGGCGGCGTCCGCCTGCAATTCTCCGTCAAAAACAAACCCTAGGTTTCGGGTTTCAAGGATTTTTACAGCTTCTTGTACCTTTGTTACATTATCATGTTTTGCGGAGCCTTTTGATGAGAATGATAAAAGAGCGGCTACAGGCTCGGTATTTAAGAATTCACGGCAGGATTGGGCTGCGCATTCCGTAATATCGGCAAGCTGCTCTGCAAGCGGGTCGGGAATTACAGCGCAATCGGAGAATATCATCGATCCTTCTTTTCCGTATTGGGGATCCATTCCTGTCATAACAAAGCATGAGGAAGCGGTTTTAATGCCGGGGGCTGTTCCGATTATGGCAAGCCCCGCGCGAAGTACGTCGCCCGTCGTATTTATCGCTCCCGCAACAGACGCGTCCGCGTCTCCAAGATGAACCATCATAGCTCCCCAGCGTAGTGGGTCAGTAATATCGATTTTTGCCTGCTCAGGCGTCATACCTTTCTTTTTTCGTAATTCGTAATATTCATTGGCGTATTTGCTTAAAACGGAACTGTCAGTTCCCGGGTGAACAAGAGCTATGCCGGTAAGATCGACGCCTTCTTTCATAGCAACTTCCTGTATACCTGCGATATTTCCAAGCAGTGTAACGCTTGAAGCTAATTTTTCGTCAACAAGAATTCTAGCGGCTCTGATAGTCCGCTCCTCATTACCTTCCGGTAATACAAGTCTTTTTAGCGAGCCTGCCGCTTTTGCCTTCATAATCGATACAAAGTCCATGTTTCCTCCTTAAAATAATACCAAATTTATGATAACTCCTTTTCTTAACTTGCGCAAGATGTTATATTTTGTTATAATCTTGAAAAAGCGGGGGCGTAGGTGACTGAAGTATACAATGACTTTCTGGAAGATTCGGATTTTGACACAATTCTTTCGCCGGATATTGATTTTACGGGGACATTACGTTTTGAAAAACCTTTTCTTATCAGGGGAAAGGTCTCTGGGGAAATTAACGCTTCCGGCTTGCTGGTTATAGATGAAAACGCGGTAGTAAACGCCAATATTCACGCCCTGCGCGTTTTAATCCGCGGACAGGTAAAAGGCGATGTTACCGCCGTTGAAAAAGTGGAAGTTACAATTTCCGGCAAGTTGTCGGGAAATGTTACGGCTCCCGAAATCTACATGGAAACAGGCTGTATATTTAACGGCAGATGTACAATGGTTGGAAAAAACACATTATGAAAACAAATATTAAATGTTTATTAGCTATTTTCCTTTTAATTCTTACTTTTAATGTTTATGCTCAAGACGATAACGGTCCTGACGCGTTAGCGGAATACCGCGCCGGAAATTTTGAAAGAGCGGTTGTTATTTGCCGCGAAGAATTAGCCGAAAACCCGAATAATTTGGAATCTCATGTTGTTATTTGCTGGTCGTTAATACGGCTGAACCGTTTGGAAGAGGCAATGCGCTATGCCCGCGCCGGAAGAGCTTTATACCGTTTTGATGTAAGAATCACCCAGATTATGGGAGAAATAAGTTATTATCAGGGGAGAAACGACGAGGCGCTACAGTATTTCCAAGAGTACGCAAGTTCCGCACCCGAAGGACAGCGAATTGATCAGGTTTATTATTTGATGGGAGAAGTATATATCCGTCAGGGAAAATTCCGTCATGCCGACATCGCCCTTTCTACCGCCGTTCACTGGGTTCCGAATAATGCGGCATGGTGGGTCAGGCTTGCGTATACGCGAGAAAACGCAGGCGATTTATCCAGCGCGATAGAAGCTTACGAGCGCGCTCTTTCCCTTAATTCTCAGCTGTCTGACGCCCAGCGCGGCATTGAAAGAATCAGGCGGACTATGGGTAATGCTCAATAGCGCGACAGGGAATGCCGTCCTTTTTAACTTTAACCTTAGGCTGTAAACTCAACCTGTTGGAAAGCGAAGCTATTACCGATGCTTTTCTTCGCGCGGGTTTTGAACACGCGGCAAAAGCGCCTTCTGTCGTTATTGTTAATACCTGTACTGTAACATCAAAAGCTGACCAAAAAGCAAGGCGAGTTATAAGAAAAGCGTTGCGCGATTATCCAAAAAGCATAGTTCTTGTAACAGGTTGTTACGCGCAGTTGAACAGTGATGACTTATTAAAATTGGACGACGGCAAAAAAAAGCGCCTGTTTGTAATTAAAAAAGACAGTATTATTGATCTGCCCGATTATTACAATAAAAATGAACAAATTGATGTTTTGTTGGAAAAATTTTCGGAAAGACCTCAGCCTAAAGCGGGGGAGAGGGTTTTTCAATTTAATCCGCAGGTTTTTTCCGACCACACAAGAAGTTTTTTAAAAATTCAGGACGGGTGTAATAATCATTGTACATATTGCAGAATTCGCTTAGCGCGCGGCGCGAGTACCAGTCTTGACGCTGATGAAGCGTTGTCTCGTTTGCGGATATTGGAAAAAAGCCACGCGGAAGCCGTGATTACGGGCGTAAATATCAGTCAGTACAGCGATGAAAAAAAAGCGGCTAACCTTGCGCGGCTGTTGGAGTATCTTTTAAAAGGGACTGAAAAAATTGCCCTGCGCTTATCCAGTCTTGCGCCCGATAAAATTGATGAGGAGCTTATCGGCGTTTTATCGAATAAGCGCATCCGCCCTCATTTTCATTTATCGATTCAATCGTGCAGTAAAAAAATACTTGAAAAAATGGGACGCTCCTACGACGGCAAAACTATTGAAGACGCTGTTTCCCTTTTGCGCCGCGCAAAAACAGATCCGTTCCTTGCCTGCGACATTATTACAGGCTTCCCCGGGGAAACGGAAGCGGAGTTTAAGGAAACTTTTGAAATGTGCAAAAAAATGGACTTTGCATGGATACATGTCTTTCCGTATTCAAAAAGACCGGGAACCGCCGCCTTTTCTTTCCCTGAGTCATTACATGAAGCCGAAGTTACAAGGCGGGTAGGGTTTTTTACGGAGCTTGCACAGCAGGGCAGGGCGGAGTATGTGCGGCGCTGGCTTGGCAAAGAGGTTGACGTGCTGGTGGAAAAAGGGGGCGGAAAATACAGCCGTGGAGTTTCTGAGAATTACATGAAAATGCTTATCCGTTACAAGGGAGACCCTCCGTCGCGCGGAGAGGTTTTAAGGTGCAAACTGTTGGAAAAACCCGATGCGGAAAAAGCAGCGGATTATGATGCCATAGCGGAAATATGCCCTATTTCTTGACAATGTGCGTAAAATTGGGAATAATTGGTAGGGAAGTTGTTCAGAAACTGAAGTTTCCGGACAACTCTAGTAACGGGGATATAGCTCAGTTGGTTAGAGCGCTAGCTTTGCAAGCTAGAAGTCAGGGGTTCGAATCCCCTTATCTCCAATGGTTTTTGCAAGTACCCCTATAAATTAATATTTGGAAAAATTTAATACTTACTGGAGTGGGTGGGATTCGAACCCCTGAATTGGGAAGGGGCTTTATATGTTGGTTTTGGGATGGAGAGGACTTCAGTCCTGCCCGCGGCGCGGACGGCGAGCTAAAGCTCGCCTCAATAGTTCATCTTATTAAGTTTTTTTGCGCCGGAACGATTAGGATTATTCATCTACACGCCTTAAGCGGCGTGCTTGGTAGAGTTCCCCCTTATCTCCAGATAATTTTACAAATACTGGAATGGGTGGGGGATTCGAACCCCTGAATTGGGGAAGAGTCTTTTTAACAAATTTAGGAGTGGAATAAGGACAATTTTATGCTTTTTTTTGCTAAACATTGAAAAACGTAAATAGATGTACTAAAATATAGGTAATGTGGCAAATAGTCAGGAAAACAGCATGCGTTTTAGCACTACTTTTTTGTTCGTTTTCAGTGGTTTACGCGGCAAATTCTAAGAATATTACACTCTGTATCCAGGGAACTGGGCAGCCGGTCTTTGTCCAAGGGTTTAAAGAAGCCCTTATTATAGAGGCAAAGGCGGCGGGATACCAGGTTACCGAAAATATGAGCGCGGCTAAATATAATATCAAATTTACAGTCGAATTTGATCAAAGTACGCAAAAATCCAAGTTTGTTGTAAGCCTTGTAAAAGTTGTTGTTTTGTCGTTAATTGTCTCACTGAAATATTAATTTACAGACGAAGAAGAAATGCTGTTTTATTGTCAATTGGTCTTTTTTATGCGCATGGCTAACCTTCCCGACAATGAAGTCGCGGCTTCCGAGCCTGCAGATGACAGTTGGCGGAATAAATGGCTTTATATCAGCCCTTATTATAGTTATTCATTTATGCTTTTAGCTTTACAAAAAGACGGTTTGCGCGCGGGAATTGGCGTTTATAACGAACCTCTTACTGTTATAAATCCGCTTGATAATAAA
>NZ_BDHD01000126.1:0-5053 GCF_054786075.1 Treponema sp. R6D11
GATATTTCTTTGCTTCTTCTAATAATTTGTCTTCACTAAACGCTATTATAATAACATCCATTCCCATACAACAGAATTTTATTATTGGTTTCGTAATACAATTCAATGTATCACCTGCCGAACACAAAGCAATTTTTTTATCGTGATGATATAAAGGATAACATTCTATATCCGGATTTTTATTTATTTCTTGATAATATTTTGGTTGTATATTATTAGATAACCGCTCATAAACTTTTTTAAGCGTTGTTGTTTTTCCGGTTCCTCCCGGTCCTACTAACATAATTATTTTCATTGTTCTTCCTCCTTAAATATTTCCCTGCCGTTTGTTTAGGCACGGGCATTTCGCCTTTTCTAATCACTATTTACTAACCACTTCCCTCATTAGGGGCGGACAAGCCGGAAGCCACGTCCGTTGTTGCCAGAGTACGGGAGGGCGGTGCCACCACAGTACGCAGAACGCAGTCCCCCGGCTGAACTGGAATAGCTCCCACCACGCTGCACGCGTAACGTATTACTGTTCCAATCCCAACATAATTCCCATAAGTTTCCATGCATATCATACAAACCCCATGCGTTTGCAGACTTTAACCCGACCTGATGTGTCTTGCTTTCGCTGTTGCTAGCATACCACCCTGTATTGTCGCTAATTGTAGCTCCTGTGTTAAACGCCGTTGTTGTCTCCGCGCTGCAGGCGTATTCCCATTGTTCTGAGGTAGGCAAACGATAACCGGTAGAATTTGCAACAATTATTACAGCATCCCATGTTGCACTACTACTCGTTGGCACTGTCCCCCATACTGTAGGATCGGTACTGTTGCTAATACTGTATGCGGGGCTTAATCCTTCCATAACACTCAATTTGTTGCAGAATACCAATGTGTCATACCAACTTACGGACTCAACAGGTAATTTGCTGGGAGTACCGCTTTCCCCCGTTACTGCTGACGTGAAGTTACTCGGATTGCTCCCCATAACCGCCTGATACTGTGCCTGCGTTACCTGATATTTGCCCATTTTAAATTCACTCAATGTTACCGAATGTTGCGTTTCATTGCTATTGCGGTCTGGTTCGTTTTCAGGACTGCCCATGATAAATGTTCCGGCAGGTATCGAGACCATAACAATACCAGTTGGACTTGTCGTTTCGCCGGCAGTGCCGCCGCCGTCGCCTGTACCAGTTCCGCCAGAGCTGTCATCATCTGAGCTACATCCCGTCAAAGGCAGAGCTAAAAACCCAATTACCGCAATAATTGCGGAAATTTCAAACAGTTTTTTTTGTCAGTTTCATGGAAAACTCCTATAAATTGATTTATGTATAAAAAATCCGAGATAACGATTTCCTTGCCAGTGTTTACCCTGCGGATCAAGCAAATCGGCGAGAACACTGCATATTTTGACTTCGTCCTTGTCTATTTTGGCAACTTTGAAAAGGTTATACTTCTCTCCAGTCCTCCGCCACTTTGCCTCATAGCGTTTCCTTACACCTGCGACTTTATTCAACAATTGACAAATGTTTTTTTCCAGTGTTTTTTCCATCAAAAACTCCTTTTTGGCTAAGCACAGTGTCCAGACACCGCATATAGCCGTTTGTTGATTCCTGACACTTTTGCGTGTGCTAAAATGTCAGGCGTTCCGTTCTACTTACTGTTAATTGGGCGGTGTTGAGGACGTATTGAACGCTATCTTGTATGTGCCGCTGTTAGAACCGTAAGGGCGTACCCTTATATAATACACTTGCCCGCTGGTTACCGTCCGTGAGATGTATTTTGTACTGTTATATAAATTATATAAATAGGTTTCACTCCCAACCGTAGCGCCGCTTGAGTCATACACTTGAACATATAGATCATTTAGCGAGCCGAAAGCTACATGTATGTACTGCGTACTTGCCGTTGCTGTAAATTTAAACCACTGTTCACTGCTTGAGTTGGGGAGATTACCGTCAGCCCATGTGTTTGCGGTAAGTTGGATAGCGACACCTGGAGGAATAAAATCAGTATTAAACGCTATCTTGTACGTGCCGCTGTAACCGCTCAAAAACGGCGTTACCCTGATATAGTACACTTGGTTCGGTGTTACTGACCGTGAGGTGTAGGGAGAAGAACTATGCAAGTCTGTTTGGCTTCCGACCTTATTACTGCTAGAGTCATACACCTGCACATCCAAACCCTTTAAAGTACCGAAAGAGACGTGTATGTACTGCGTGTTTGCCGTTGCGGTGAAGGTGAACCACTGTTCACTGCTTGAGTTGGGGAGATCACCGTCAGCCCATGTGTTTGCGGTAAGTTGGATAGCGACACCAGGAATAATAAAACCAGTATTAAATGCTATCTGGTAAGTACCGCTGTCACTGCTCGAATACGGCGTTACCTTGATATAGTACACTTGGTTCGGTGTTACTGACTGTGAGATGTATTTGGTAGACCCTCTCAAGTTTGTTCGGTTTCCCGCATAGCCGCTCGAGTTATACACCTGCACATACAAATCCGTTAAAGTGCCGAAAGAGGCGTGTATGTACTGCGTGTATGCCGTTGCGGTAAAGGTGAACCACTGTTCACTGCCTGAGTCGGGGAGATTACCGTCAGCCCATGTGTTTGCGGTAAGTTGGATAGCGACACCTGGAGGAATAAAATCAGTATTAAACGCTATCTGGTAAGTACCTCTGTCATAACTCCAATACGACGTTACCTTTATATAGTACACTTGGTTCGTTGTTACTGACAGTGATGTGGATTTGGAAGACCCTCTCAAGTTTGTTCGGTATCCAACCTCATTACCGCTCGAGTCATATAACTGCACATACAAATTCGGTGGTAAAGTACCAAAAGAGACGTGTATGTACTGTGTACTTGCCGTTGCGGTAAATTTGAACCACTGTTCACTGCCTGAGTTGGGAAGATCGCCATCTGCCCAAGTATTGGCGGTAAGAGTAATGTACTTTTCAACATCGATCGGCTCGCTGGTAATACTGCCTAAATAGCCTTTGCGGGTTACGGTTACAGTAATCGTTGAACCAATATCGGCGGATTGTACCGCATAAGCAACTGCAGTAGCTCCGATAATGGCGGTTGCATCTTTGTTCCACTGGTAGTTTATGCTTCCAACACCGTCAAGCAAATCGGTGTTTGCCGTCAAGATTTGCCCCGACTCAGGTTTACCGCTTATGCTTACCATTCCTGTTAGAATGGGTTTTAAATCTTCCCCTACAAGAGTAATGGTTTTGACGCTAGTTAAACCGTTCCTTACCAGAAACAGTTCGGAGATCACAACTTGTAGCGTATCCCCACGATAAAATTCAAAATTTATAAAATAATCCCCTGCGACAAATTCATCTTTAGCATAGACAAAATTTCCGCCACTATCGGGGGTAAAGTTTTCAGTACTAACATCTCCTTTTACGTTAATTTGCGTAATACCGGCGGTTTCTGGAAAAGAGAACGTAACCTGTATCGAACCAGTACCGCTCTTCAAAACGGACATTGAGAAACTTACCTGATTATTTTCTGACAAATTGATCTGCTTGTCCTGTACTTTTCCTTGCAGTATTTGCGCGCCGCTTGCGTTATAGGCGTTCAGAGTAAAATTCCACGTTCCCGGATACAGAGATACCGAAGTTCCAGTACCGGTAAATTCCTTCAGCGTCGTTTCTTCTGTACCGCTGATTCCGCCAAGTAGCGTATACCGGGCAACGTCATTAAGAGAAACTTGCGGCAGCACAGTTCGTGCCGTGCCGTCTGAAACGGTAAAGGATACTGTAGTCTTGCCGGCGTCATTCCACAGTTTCTCAAATTGAAGCCCATTATCGCAAGCAAAAAATAGAGCTGTCAGGGCTGTCAGTCCCGCAATCCAAAAAGCCCGCTTAAATAATGTTATCTTTTTCATGGTTTCTCCTTAATTTAGTTCAATACCGTAACCCGACAGCGTCCTGAACGGCTCTCACCGTTACTGTTTGTTACTACCACAACAAGCTGGTATACACCCGCAGGTTTGTTTAAAGTATAGCTTTGTGATGTTCCTACAGACACGCCGTCCAAATACCACTGGTAGGACGTATATATTCCTGTTAATGTGAATGTTTTATCTTCATTGTGAAAGGCTTGCACAGATTGTTCGGTTAGTTCCCATTCGTTTATATCCACCAGTTCAATGGTAATACCGACGGATGGGGGCGTGTAAAAGTAGATGCTTGCTGTCTTGGGTGAATCGCTTATTGTATAGCCCGATTTAGCGACCGACACGATCAAAGTTCCGCTTGAAGTAAATCCGCTGATATCTAAAGTATACGTTGGTCCTGAACCACTAAGAGTTCCTTTGACTACGTTTGATACTCCATTCAAGGTAATGTCATTAGCGGAAAGATCAGTTATCTCCTGACTAAAGGTCAGCGTCAATTGAGTTGTGGTTTGCGTAGTTGAGCCGTTTGCATTTACGCTGTCAAGGGTAACTGCGATATTGCCGCCGTCATCTACTTCGCTAAAACCTGCCAAAGGCGTTATCGAAATAATCTTTACATAGAATGTCCCTAACTTGTCTGCGCCTAGAAACCATAAATTTATATGATCATTTTTTGGTTCGGGCAGTGTGTCTGGTAAGCTGAGTCCTTCTATTGTATACGTTTTCCGTACAGTCGTTAGCTGAATTTCTTCATGTAACCTTATTTGCCCGCCTTCGGCTTCATTGTCATTGTAATACTGAACATCTAAAGTACGATTTCCTGATTGTGTCCATGCCTCAAATTTATACTTATAAGAAGTTTTTGCTTTTGCAATATCACCATAATAATACGCAGCCATTGCTTTCCATCGTCCCCAACCGTCTGTTTCATTATTAACCTGAGGAATGCCACCTATGGTGATTGTACACACGCCGTCAGCGGCAACAGAATGTGTTGCTGTAGCGGTTGCGCTAGGATCATCCCAACTCCACCAATTATCAACATTGTACATACCATCGTTGTCATTTGTTTCGTTGTTGTCATTAGTTTCGTCGTTGTCAGGCGGTGTTGAGGACGTATTGAACGCTATCTTGTATGTGCCGCTGTTAGAACCGT
>NZ_BDHD01000127.1:0-5053 GCF_054786075.1 Treponema sp. R6D11
CAATTTCCCTGATGACATCTCCCATCTGGTTTATGTCGCCTGAAGACTCTTTTACTCCGGCAATGTTTGGGATTTTCGCAATTTCCTTCATAAGAGGAGTGGGGATATTTTTACCTGTGCGTGATGCGATATTGTAAACAATGATAGGTATGCCGGGTTTTGCGGCGGCTTCAAAATGACGTAACATTCCGCTGTCGTTGGGTTTGTTGTAGTAGGGTGTTACTACAAGAGCCGCGTCTGCGCCGGAGCTTTTTGCGCGTTCAACATACTTTACCATGTGTTTTGTGTCGTTTGAACCTGCTCCGACAATAACTTTTATTTTTCCGGCGGCTTCTTTTACGGCAATTTCTATAAGTTTGTCTTCTTCGTCTTCATCAAGAGTTGGGTTCTCGCCGGTTGTTCCAAGCGGGACAATGCCGTCTATTCCTTCCGTTATCTGAAATTGAATAAGTTTGCGAAAACCTTCATAGTCAATTTCTCCTGATTGTGTCATCGGCGTAACAAGTGCCGTATATGCTCCGCGAAACTCTGTCATATATTCTCCTTGAATAAATCATTCATCATGTCGTCAACTGTAAAAACCCCATGCCGTTTTTTTGCCGTAAGCCACTTTGCGGCTTCTACCGCACCGGACGCAAAACCTTCGCGTCCGCGGGCTGTATGGGTAATTTCGATTGTATCTGCTTGGGAATCAAAAAACAAGCTGTGTGTACCGGGGACATTTCCCATTCGCAGACTTGGAAAGTGTAATTCGTCGGCTTCAGGTTTGCGCCCCATGGTTTCCCAGATAATTTTCTTTTTTCGCTTGATTCTGGAAAGTACGCCTTCAGCCAAAGTTTTTGCCGTTCCCGAAGGACTGTCTATTTTTTTATTATGATGAGCCTCAAAGCCGCCTACATCGTACTCTGAAAAATTATTTGCCAATTCTGCCGCATACCACGCAATGCGGTAAAACATATTTACCCCAATCGAAAAGTTTGACGCCCAAATAAGTGAGGCGTCCGCTTTCTCAATCGCTTTGGTTATATCATCAAGACGACCTTGCCATGCGGTTGTTCCAACTACTATGGGAATTTTCTTTTCCGCAAGAGCTAATATGTTTGTTACTGCCGTATCAGGTCTAGTAAATTCAATTGCCACATCAACAGACTTAAACTCTGCTTCTGCGATTGATTTTGATATTTTTACTCTCGCTTGGGTGTCTGCGGCAAACGGATCTACAATGGCTGAAATTTTATAACCTTGAGAGTGAGCGACTTGTTCTATCATTTTCCCCATTTTTCCGTAACCAATTAACGCGATATTCATTTCTTATCCTCCGCAGAATCTGACTCGGAACTTTTTAAAGCGTCAAAAAAATCGACATGAAGAGATTTAACAACTTCCGCCGCTTCTGTTTCGTTCACTATAAAACTGATATTTACCTTGCTCGCTCCTTGCGAAATCATCTGCACGGGTACGCCGATTAGCTGACAAATCCTAAAAGCCCTTGCCAGGATTTCAGAAGAGCGCTTAACATTGCCAATGATTGAAACTATCGCTTTTCCTGTTTTTACTTCCACACCTGCAATCTTACTCAATTCTTTTTTCACCTCGGCTAAATCGTATGCGGTATCCAGAGTTAGAGATACCGACACCTCGCTGGTGGCGACCATATCTATAGAAATATTGTACCTTGCAAAGATTGCAAAAACTTCCGAAAGAAAACCGTATTGTCCCAACATTCTTGTAGAGACAATATCCACAAGAGTTACATTGTGTTTTGAAGTAATTGCGCGTACTGGCGGACTTTTCTTTATCGAGTTTGACGCGCTTTCTATCCGTGTGCCGGGCGCTTCGATGTTATACGAATTTTTCACAAGGACTGGAGTTCCTGTCTTCATGCACGGCAGCATGGCTCTTGGGTGGAGGACTTGCGCCCCAAAGTAGGCAAGCTCCGCCGCTTCTTCGTAAGTAACATGTTGAACAGGTCGAGCTGTTTTTACAATTCGAGGATCCGCCGTTAGTATTCCATCGACATCTTTCCAAACTTGAACCTCGTCGGCTCTGCACGCAGCCGCGATCATTGTCGCCGAAAGATCCGAACCGCCTCGTCCAAGAGTTGTGATACTGCCTTTCTCGTCCTTTGCCAAAAATCCTGTTACAACAGGAAGAACATTACCCCTTATCTGCGGCTGAATTTTTTCGGGTATCAAATCCCAACTTTCTTTTAAAAGTTCGGCGCGTGTATAATCGGCATTGGAAATAAAACCGACATCCCATGCGTCAAAAGCCCTTGCGTTCATACCGGAGGCTTTTAAAAATGCCGCAGCAAGTCTGATTGAAAGCCGCTCGCCGAAGGAGACAAGATAATCTTTTGTTCTGGGAGTAAGTTCCCTAATAAGCGCGATTCCCGATAATAGCCGTGTAAGCTCGTCCAAGAGGTTTGAGATTTCTTTTTGAACGGGAAGTTTTAATTTTTTTACAGTTTCCAAGTGCAACTTTTCTACTTGTTTTATTTCGACTTTTCCTTCTTTTAAGGCAAGGTTTCCCGCTTCAAGAAGGTGGTCGGTTGTGTCTCCCATAGCAGATAACACCAGTACCGGTTTTTTTGTCATTTGAGTTTTTACAATACTTGCGACATGGCGTATTCTTTCCGCGTCCGCCACAGAGCTTCCGCCGAATTTCATTACTATCATTTCTTTCTCCTACACAAACAATGGCACTTTAATCATAATTATACAAAAAAACGCTCATTGGGGCAATGGACTGTAAATCGCTATTCTGTTATTATTTCCCTATGATTGGCTTTTTGATAAAAAAAACTTTATATGATTTATGGGACAATATGTTTAGGATTGTTCTGCTTAATTTGGGCTTTTTTCTTTGTACCGCTGTCCCGCTCCTTCCCGTTTTGCTCCCCGGTATTTTTGGCTCTAATTTGTTTGTATTGATATTTTCCGTTATTGGAATCCTTATCTGTTCGATATACCTTGCTACGGCGGCTTTTACGGTAAAATCAGTTTCCGATTACGGGAATTTTACTTTTCAGGATTTTTTCAAAAACATTAAAAAAGCGTGGCTTGCGGGAATAGCCATGTTTGTATTCTTATTTATTATTTATGTTGTATTGACGATTGTAATTCCGTTTTATTCAAGCATGGCTTCGTTATTGGGTTTAATTTTATCGGCAATTCTTGTGTGGGTAGTAATTTTCGCTTTTCTTTCTTTTCAATTTTATTTTTCCGTTTACTCAAGGCTCGGCATGAATATAATAAAATCTTTCAAAAAGTGTATGTTAATTTCTTTGGATAATACCGGCATGGCAATTTTTTTATTAATACACAATACGCTTGCTTTACTGGTTTCTATCATCTTTGTCTTTATGTTCCCCGGTCCCGCCGGCGTTCTTCTTTACCTTGACGAGGCATTGCGTCTGCGTTTACTAAAATACGATTACCTAGAAGCCAACCCCGAAGCCAACCGCAAAAAAATCCCCTGGGACGCATTATTGATAGAGGAACGTGAAAAAACAGGCAATCGCACTTTAAGGAATTTTATTTTCCCTTGGAAGGATTAATTCTGAAAGACCTCACACAAAGCTCACAAAGGAAGAGAAGGACACAAAGGGGGGGGGAAGGTCTTTGCTTGCTTTACTTTTTGTTAAAATTATTATATTGTTAATATATGGGACAATATGGAAAGTTGGTTCAGCGTATTTTATCAGGTCGGCAAGATAAATCAATATTGTTTTCCGAAGTTGTCTCATTAATGCAAAGGTTTGGATTTTCAATGCGCATAAAAGGAAGTCATCATATATTTTCTAATGAAGGTATAGATGAAATAATTAATTTGCAACCGGATGGTTCAAAAGCCAAAGCCTATCAGATTAAACAGATAAGGGAGTTAATGGTAAAATACCAATTGGGGGTAGAAGATGAATAAATATGAAATCATTATTTATTGGAGTGAAGCTGACAACGCATATATCGCAGAAGTACCTGAACTTGCAGGATGCATGGCAGATGGTAAATCATATTCAGAAGCTCTTAAAAACGCAGAAATAATTATTAATGAATGGATAGAAACGGCAGAATCTCTTGGGCGTGAAGTACCTGAACCTCATGGCAAATTAATGTATGCATAAAGATTTTATCTTTCCTTGGAAGGATTAATCTAGTCATTGTCAATATTCTGTTTCCATTCTCAATGCTACTATTGGTTCATCATTCAGCCAGTTTTTTCTTTCATCTATAATTATCTTATTTTTATTAATAATAGTTATTTCAATATTAAAAAAAGAACTATCTTGGTCATCATCTTCAAACATAGGGTAAAGTTCAATTTCAAGTGAATATATATTTCCATTTTCCATAACCTCCGCCACCCATCTCCTTTTGTCCCATACCAATGGTATGATCGGGGTCAAAACGATAATACCATTTGGTTCCCGGACCACCATCCCAGTACCCGATAAAAAAAGGCAAGTCATCTGGTAATTCTTCATACAAATAACCTCCAAAAACCCATCTATCATTCCCAACAGTTGTTCTATACCAATAATCAGTTATACCATTAATTGTATCCGTATAATCTTGCCTTGAGAATACTTCAATTTGTTCTCCGTATGTGTATGGTTTTTGACTTGCTCTTTCACTGCTAGTAGAAGGTCTGGTACGTTCTATAAGACCTTCTTTGGCAATAACATACATAAATTTTGGGAAGCCTTCCTGTGTATCATATGTTTCATAATCATTTAATTTTATACTTTCATTTTTTACTTCAGCAGGTCGCTCCAAATTATTATTTTTAGTACAACCCGATAAAATAATAATAAAAATAATCAACCTATAAAAATTTTTAGTATTCATACTGTAAACTCCTTTTTATTTTTACGCCTATACACCCTGCAACCGCTCTTTCCTGCCCTTGAATACCGCCGTGAATGGGAGTATTCACCACTCTTATTTTGCCGTCTGCAAAACGCATTGCAAGTGCGGTTGAGCCGCCGCCGTCAAAATTTATTCCTTCCCATGAACCAAGTTGGCGTAAAAGCAGAGCAGTCTCTTCTTCC
>NZ_BDHD01000128.1:0-4966 GCF_054786075.1 Treponema sp. R6D11
GAGGACAACCGCCCCGAAGCGCAGGAGAGTCTCTTGGAAGCGTATCCCAATCTGCGTAACCGCTACGCCGTAAACGACGGCAACAATATTGTCTATTACTTAAAAAACGCCACAGCCACATTCTCAAGTTTCAAAGACGCGCCGAGAGTAGTGAAATTTTAACCACGAACCACACGAACCAGAGCGAACCAAGAAAGCGAAGATACTTACTACAAATATGCGCGTAGTAGAAATTTAAATGTAATATTCATCCGCTCCAGCGGCTTGGAAATCTTGCAAAATATCTTGAAGGGTAATGCCGTCCAGATACTTATTTATCGCTTTTTCAAGACCTTGCCATACCGGCAGGGTTTTACATTCTTTCATTTGAGTGCATTGGTTTGGATTATCTTCCAGACATGAAACTGGAGACAGCCCACCTTCGGTAATTCTTAAAATTTGCCCCACAGTGTATTTATCAGGCTCTTTAGCAAGCATATAGCCGCCCTTGTTGCCGCGATTGGTACGCAGAATATCGGGACGACTTAAAAGTGTAACAATCTGCTCAAGGTATTTTTTGGAAATACCCTGCCGCTGTGAAATATCCTTTAATGGAATAAAACCGTCATTTTTATGTTCTGCCAAATCTAAAAGCATACGGAGCGAATACCGCCCTTTTGTCGATATTTTCATACACCCTACTTTACCATAGATTTACTATGTTTTCAAGGGTATTCTATGCGTTGACGGGATCATCATTTTTAACTATTATAAAAATAAAAAAAGTTAAAATTTATCTTGACAAAATCGATATTATGGGTCATTCTATTCATAGTAATCCTATATGATTACTAAATTATAACTAAGAGGAGAAAATTATGGCAAGAGTAGACAAAATCACCGACCTTATCGGGAATACCCCGATTGTTAAGATCAACAAGCTCAATGACAGCGGAGCTACGGTTTATGTAAAACTGGAAAGCTTTAACCCCCTTCACAGCGTTAAAGACCGCATCGCGCTTTCGATGATCGAAGCTGCCGAAAAAGAAGACAAAAGGGCGGTATTCGCTCCTTATGCTTCTGGATTTGGCGGAACATAAGAACGACGGGTTTATTTCCTTAAAGGATATTTCCCAGCGTCAGGGCATTTCCAAGAAATACCTTGAACAGATTGTTACCCTTCTCAGCCGACCCGACCTTTTACGGACCAACCGCGGAAACAAGGGCGGCTATATGCTGGCAAAAGAACCCGACAAGTACACGGTAGGACAAATTTTAAGGATTACCGAAGGCGGACTGTCGCCGGTTTCGTGCCTTGAAGACAACCCAATCCAGTGCGATAAAGTAAAAGACTGTAAAACCCTGGCGATATGGCAGGGGCTTGAAAAAGCGATTAACAAGTATCTTGACGGCATTACCTTGCAGGATGTTTTGCAAAATTTCCAAAAAGCCGGCGCTGACGAATATTACATCTAGTCGCAAAAACTCACACAAAGCTCACAAAGGTACAAAGATCACAAAGGAGGAATCAGAGGTTTTTGTCCGAAAGCTTAGCTTAGAATTTCACGATAAGATAACGAACAACAACCACCTAATTCATCTTCGTGTCCTTCTCTTCCTTTGTGTCCTTTGTGAGAACTAAATACAAATACCTCTCATCCGCAGACGTTATTACATCGGAATTCGCCCGTATTTTCGTATAATTTGCGTGAAAAATCGCTTATTCCGGGGATTCCGCAGGCGTCCGCCCTGCAGTGGGCGCAGTTGCGGAAAACCGGCAAGACGGCCTCCGCTTCCCTTCTCGCCGCCTCAAGCATGGAACAGTCCGGCGCGGCGGTTCCGGCAAATTCCCCACGCGGGATAAGAGGTATGATATTGTGGTAGTTGACGCCAAGAGCGGAAATTGTTTTCGCTATCTCGGTTATGTGGCCGGAATTAACGGCAGGAACCAAAACGGTGTTTATTTTTATTTCCATGCCCAATTTATTAGCCGCCTTTATCCCCTCCAACTGGCGGGAAAGCAATATTTCCGCCGCCTTCTCGCCCGTTATCGTTTCGCCGTTAAATGAAATATGGGAAATAATTTTTTCGCCGATGTTTGGATCTACGGCGTTAACGGTAACGGTAAGGTGCTTTAACCCGACATCGGACAGTTCTTGTATCTTGTCCGGCAAACCAAGCCCGTTGGTGGAAATACATTTTGTCAACTGCGGAAATTTCTTGTCAACAAGGCGGAAAGTTTGCAACGCGCAATCGTCGGCGAGCGCGTCCCCGGGACCTGCCACGCCCACGACCGTCAATTCGGGGCAAAGCTTAAAAGCCTCGTCAATGGTTTGTACCGCCTGTTCCGGCGTAAGGATACGCGCCGCGACTCCCGGGCACATTTCGTCTAGGTTGACGCTCCGTTCACAAAAACGGCATTTGATGTTACATTTAGCGCTGACGGGCAGATGAATGCGCCCGTATTGCCCGTGCGCGGCAATGTCAAAACAAGGGTGGTCGTCTTTCTTTTTTTTTGGCAAGTTACGCGCAATTACAGCCATGTTTCTCCTTCCTATATGCCCGATGCGTCGCCGCCGACGACGATGCCCGTCTCCAATTCCAAAAGTTTGTCGCTCCAGCCAGACGCCCAGTCGCGAAGTTCGTCCGGCTCCAGAGGCGAAGGCGTTTTGCTTTCCTCATGGGCGGCGACACGCTGCGCGAGCCGCGTGTATATTTTAGACTGTTCGCTGTCCGGCGCGGCTTCTATCGTCGTCTTTCCTTTCAATTCGGACTGGGTAACGGTAATCGAGCGGGGAATATATTGAATAATCTGCGTCTTTGTCCTTGCGGAAAAATCGTCTATTATGTCGCGCGAGTAGCCTTGGGAAATTGAGTTTGCGATAATGCCGCCCAAAAGGGCCCCTCCCGTTTTTGAATATTTTTTTATGCCCTTAAACAGGTTGTTGCTCGCGTAAATCGACATAAAGTCGCCGCTTGATACGGTAAAAACATGCTGGGCTATGCCTTCGCGGATTGGCACCGCAAAACCGCCGCAGACCACGTCGCCCAAAACGTCGTAAATGACATAGTCAAGATCAAGCTCGTTAAAAATTTTCTGCTGTTTAAATAATTCAACGGCCGTAATGATGCTGTCCCCGACGCAACCAATGCCCGGAGCCGGCCCCCCAGCCTCGACGCAGTATACCCCGTTAAAACCCTTATATATGACATCTTGCGCTCTTACCGTCCCTTTTTTCCTGATCGCGTCAAGCACGGAGGGAATATAACTGCCGCCTCTAAGCGTGTTGGTGCTGTCGGATTTAGGGTCGCACCCGAACTGCATAACCTTGTACCCGGCTTTTGAAAGAGCCGCCGACAAGTTGCTCGTGGTCGTCGATTTTCCTATTCCGCCCTTCCCGTATATGGCGATTTGTTTTATCTTTTTTGCCATTCTACCGCTCCTTAGCGAATCAACGCTTCATTCTCACTTAAAAGCTTGTTTTTGTCTCTATTGATTATTATTAACACATAATACCTATATGTATAATAGGAATTATGTGTGGAAAAATTATATTTGTCAATAGGAAAATTAATTTTTTTTATTAAGTAACCTGTTGACAAAACTGTTAAAATCCTCTAATATCATAGTAAACATATATGTTATATATGTTTACTTATGGGGGCTTGGTAATATAATGGGACGCTCATTCAAAAGGAAATCTTTTTTAAGGAGAAACCGTGTTTCCAAAAATGAGGAGACTCTCGACATTTCCGAACTTTTGGAAAAAACTCATTTTGAAACGATCCTTGCTTTTTCCGACGCTCTGGAGGCCAGAGACCAGTATACCGCCGGACATTCGCGACGTGTTATGGGGTATTCCGAAAGCATTGGAAAACGCATGAAATTGGACAAACAAAACATTGAAGAATTGAAAAGATCCTCGGTATTGCACGACATAGGAAAGATAGGGATACCTGACACGGTTCTTAAAAAGGAAACAAAACTTACCGATGAGGAATTCGCCATAATCAAGTCGCATCCCCAAACGGGTGCGGCTATCCTTAAACACATTAAATCTTTCAAGGATTTAGTGCCCGCCGTATACCATCATCATGAGCGGTTTGACGGCGAAGGATACCCAGACGGAATTAAAGGGACGGCGATTCCCCTACACGCGCGGATAATCGCGATTACCGACACTTTCGACGCGATGACGTCGAGCAGATCGTACAGGAAGGCGCTTTCCTTCAAAACGGCGTTAAATGAACTTGAGCGCAATAAAGGGATACAGTTTGATCCTGACATTACGGATATTTTTATCGAGATATTAACCGAATCGCCATTTTACTTTACGCGGTTCAGGGAGCCTGAATATCATCTTTGAGCGGGCGATTTGATCTGGCGTTATGCGAAACGCTACCTTATAAAATTGGTCCAAGGCCGTGGTTCAACTTCGGGCAAGGGTATTTCCTTTTTCGCCGAGGCGAGCGCTTTAATGAGCCACGCCATGCTCCGCGCCGAGCGCTTAACGACATAAAGCCCTTCCGCGTCCTGTAGCGATTCTTCGCGGTTTGAACCGTGGACGATTTCCCAATACACGGACGGCGCGATAAAGGCGCCGGTAAGGTTAAAATAGTTGTTCATCTGGTGGAAGGCGTTAATCCCGCCAGCGCGCCTGCACGACACCACAGCCGCGGCCGCCTTGTACTCAAGACGCACGCCCGAGAAAAAAAGCCTGTCCAGGAAACACTTAAAGTTCCCCGCGATACTGCCGTAGTAAACGGGTGAGCCGGTAATTATTCCGTCCGCCCCGTTTACTTTTTCCGCAGCGCTATTTACAAGATCGTCGTTAAACGCGCATTTGCCAAGTTCTTTGCACTTTCTGCAGTCTATGCACCCGCGGATGTTTTCCCTTCCCACCTGGACAATTTCTGTCTTTATATCCTCATGTTCCAGTTCCGCGCGCATAAGCTCAAGCGCGTTCTGTATCACCCCGTCGTTATT
>NZ_BDHD01000129.1:0-4943 GCF_054786075.1 Treponema sp. R6D11
GGATTATATAAGGGGCGCCAATACCAAAACGCCGGAGAACAAGGTGCTTTTGGCGACATGTGCCGCGTTTGGGGGGTAGGCCAAGACTCCAAAAATCAATATAATAGAAAAATGAATCCAACCAATGATTACTCAGCACAAAATATCACCGTTTTAAAGGGCCTGGAGGCTGTCCGCAAGCGTCCGGGCATGTATATAGGCACGACGGGCATTGACGGGCTTCATCACCTTGTTTTTGAAGTAGTAGATAACTCCGTAGACGAAGCCATGCAGGGCTTTTGTACCAATATTTTGGTTGTTTTGGAAGGAAACGATATAGTCAGGGTCGAGGACAATGGGCGTGGTATTCCTGTCGATATTCACCCTACAGAGCATGTCAGTGCGTTAGAGCTGGTAATGACAAGGTTGCATGCCGGCGGTAAATTCGATAAAAAGTCGTATAAAGTTTCAGGCGGTTTGCACGGCGTTGGCGTTTCTGTCGTAAATGCTCTTTCCGAGTGGTGCGAAGCCTATGTTCATCTTGATGGGAAAGTATACACACAGCGGTATAAAATCGGTATTCCCGAAAGTCCAGCCAAGGAAATTCAGCCTACAGGACTCCCTTACGCTTATTCGCCGAATCGCCAGGGGACTGTTGTCCGCTGGAAAGCCGATGTTACAATTTTTGAAACCACAACTTATAATTTTGACGCTCTTTCCAACCGTCTGCGTGAACTTGCGTTCTTAAATAAGGGATTAAAAATTACGATTCGTGATGAGCGGCTTTCTACGCCTAAAGTTCACGATTTTATGTTTGAAGGCGGCGTAAAAAGTTTTGTCGGCTATCTGAACGAAAATAAAAACGTATTGTACAATGATCCGATTTACCTTGAAGGTGTCCGTGAAGACGGCTTTGGCGGTCAAATTGAAATAGAGACAGCTATCCAGTACAACGACGGTTTTAACGAAATAATGTTTTCGTTTGTAAACGATATTAACACTCGTGAAGGCGGCACTCATCTTATCGGATTTAAGTCCGCACTTACCCGCACCTTAAATGAATTTCTTAAAAAGTCAAAACATTCCAAAAAGTTAGACGAAACTCTTTCAGGGGACGATGTGCGTGAAGGACTGACTGCGGTACTGTCGGTTAAAGTTCCCAATCCGCAGTTTGAAGGGCAGACAAAAGGAAAGCTCGGCAACTCGGAAGTAAAGAGTATTGTGGAGTCCCTTGTAAACGAACAGCTTGAACTTTACTTTGACCAGCACCCCGACGTAATTAATAACATTCTTGAAAAATCAGTGTTAGCCGCAAAAGCTCGTATTGCCGCCCGTCAGGCAAGAGACGCTACACGCAGAAAAAACGCAATGGACAGTGCGGGGTTGCCGGGGAAACTTGCCGACTGCTCCGAAAAAGACCCTGTAAAGTGCGAACTTTTTATCGTAGAGGGCGACTCCGCAGGCGGCTCCGCCAAAGGCGGCAGAGACAGACGCACTCAGGCGATACTTCCTCTGTGGGGCAAGATGTTAAATGTAGAAAAACAGCGTATCGAAAAAGTAATAACAAACGATAAATTACAGCCGGTAATCGCAAGCATTGGTGCGGGTTGCGGCAATGAATTTGACGTTTCTAAAATTCGCTACCATAAAATTATCATAATGGCTGATGCCGATGTTGACGGCTCTCATATCCGTACATTGCTTTTAACGTTCTTCTACCGTTATATGACTCCGCTTATTGAGCAGGGGCATGTTTATCTTGCCATGCCGCCGCTTTACAAAGTAAGTTACGATAAAAAATCATTTTACGCTTACGATGACGCTGAAAAAGACCGTATTCTTGCCGAATCGGGCAGAGATGCGGAAAAAGTTTCAGTTCAGCGGTACAAGGGGTTAGGTGAAATGAATCCTGACCAATTGTGCGATACGACAATGGACCCGAATAAACGCAATATTATTCAAGTGCATCTTGATGACACAGTTGAAGCGGAAAGAATTTTTACCACGCTGATGGGAGAAGTTGTCGGTCCTCGCCGTGAATTTATCGAGGAAAACGCTCTGTTGGTCAGTAACTTGGACGTGTAGTTACTTAAATCTTTAATGCCTTTGCAATGAATTTGCTCTTAAGGTCTATCGCTTTATGCGGACATAATTCGTGACAGCAAAAACAGCGGATACATTCTTTTAAGTTTATATCGGCTTTTTTCTTGCCTTGTTTATCGATCAATGTGATCATTTTTTGCGGACAGGCGGTTGCGCACATTCCGCAGCTTATACATCTTGTTTTTGATACTACAGGATATTTTGTTAAAGCCGATTTTAAAATATTCCTTACAAGGGGATTTTTTTCGACAGTTTTACTAAAACCTTTTACAGTCGACGGAAATTTATAATCGAGTATTTTTAGCTCGGAAAGATCTTCGCCAATTACATTTACATCTTCTATTTTGTACGGAGATAGCTCGCGTCTTTTTGCCGCCATTAATACGGGGTTGTGGTCGTAGGGAAGCCCCATAATTTCACCCGCGACAACATCAAGCGCGAGAGGACTTGTAGATGCTAACAAAAGCCCAACTTGCCTTGGAGTCCCCGAAGCGCCGGGTCCTTCGCCTTCCATGGCAAGCACCGCGTCCATAATTGATAATCGAGGAGCTACATAAAGAGACAAATCCAACAGCATATCCGCAAAATGCTCTTTACTGATTAACTTTGCGTGAAACCCTACTTTTGATAAACCCGGTATAATTCCAAAATGATTTTTTACCGCACCCGTTACGTGCATATACAAATGCGTTTTCATTTTACAAAGATTAAATACGCCGTCCGCATGGGTTATTGGATTTATAACGTCAATTTGTTTCATTAATTTGCCCTGCGGGAAAGATACTTTTTCATGTCCTGTATCCATATTTACATCAATGCCAGCCTGTTCCGCCGCATCGTACATTCCGCAGGTTTTATAAAGTTTTTTAAGAGTTGCTTCGTTATATAGGTAACCGGAACCGGGACTGTCCGCTATTAACGGAATAGCCCCTTCTTTTTTAGCAAGCTTGCCTATTGCGGCGACAATTGATGGGTGAGTGCTAACCGCTTTTTCAGGCGGCACAGCGCCTAACAGATTTGCTTTTAAAGTGATCTTTTCGCCTTTTTTGGCAAATTGTCCAATGCCGCCCATCATGTCAAGTAGTCTATTAATTTTTTCGTCCGCTTTTTCGTAGCTTTCGCATTTTACAATGTAGACATCTGTTTTCATAAAAAACTCCCCATAAAATTAATCTGCAAACTCTATGTTTACCGAGCGTTCATAGTCAAACCCGCGATCGCTTGTTATTGGCGCGGGAAATATCTCAAAGTACACAAGCGCGTTACGCCCAAGCGTTAATTCAACCGCTGGCGCACCATGACAACGATTAGTCGCTATAAGCGGCGACACACTTTGAAGTAACTTTATTTGCTCAAGGGACGGATTCGCGGGCTCACCAATATCGTGCCATACTTTTAAAGGATTGCATACATCTTCGTCGACTGTTTTTGTGATAACGCAGTATTCGTTCTCCTTAAACGCGCCTTTTTCAGGCATAAAGCAAAGCGTCAATTTGTCGCTTTCTTTGGCAAAAGGCTCGTTAGCGGCTATGATATTCCATGCAATTCCGCGATAAGTCCCGTCTTTTTTTCTTAAAACAATAGTATTCTCTGAACGATGAATACATTCGCCGTCTCCCAAATCCTTAAAAAACTTAAATGCCCAATATGTCGGTTTGAAAATTTTCCCGTTTGCGACAAGTCCGAAACCTCCGTGAAAAGGCGTAAAAGGCACGCCTGTTTCTTCAAAAATATCCCCGAATGTCCAATACGAGTATGATTCGCATGCGTCGCCAAGATATGCAAGCTGGTAGGCGATGTATGCGGCGTTAAGGTTGGTATCGTGCATAGGCGTACGGGGCGAGTAAGAAGTGTTAAATTCCGTTACGTGCATTTCCATACCGCGGTATTCGGGGTAGCTGTCGATAATTTCGCGGGAACGGTTTGTTTCGGCAAAGGCGCGGGAAAGCGGGCTTATTTTTGGGTAGCCGTATTTGCCGTCGCGTTCAGGGACTGTAATGTTGTACAAATGGCGCGTAACAAAATCGAGCGGAAGTTTTTCGTCGCGGCAAAAATTTAAAAAGTCCTTTAACCAGGAAATATCATCGACGCCGCAAATAGCGGGACCGCCCACACGGAATTTTTTATTAACAGATTTTACAGTTTTTATTGATTCGCGGAAAAGTTTAAAATATTCTTGTCTGTCGGCGTCTTTCCAAAAGTGAGCAAGGTTAGGCTCGTTCCAAACTTCTACGAGCCAAGACGTTGCTTCTTCCGCGCCGTAGCGGTCTATTAAATGTTGTAATGTAGCGGCGACAAGTTTGTTCCATTGCGCGTAATCTTTTGGCGGCGTAATATTACCGCGCCAATAAAATACCGACTGTTCCCCAGACGCTATCGCATGAGGCATAAAGCCGAGCTCAATAAATGGACGGATATTGAGTTCCAGATAGCTGTCTATTACAAAGTCAAGATATGTAAAATTGTATTCGGGTACTATAGAGCCGTCTTCTGTTTTATATTCCTGATAAATTGCCATGTCTTCGTTAAAGAGACCATGACCGCGAATCCATTTAAACCCGATATTTTCCTGCACAAGTTTTAATTGTTCTAAATATTCTTTTTGAAGAGCAAGTCCCATTCTGCCTGTTCCAATGCAAAGAAATGCATTATTGCGAAAATTAACAACTTTTGCGGTTCCAAGCATTATTGTCTTTTTTTGCATATATGTCTCTTTTAATTATAATAATTATCTATGAGCGCAGATGTTTCTTCAAAATCACTGTGGAGTAAAAGTTCTTCAACAGAAGTTAAAAGTTCATTTGTTTTTTGCGCCCAAGGTTTTTCTCTTAATTCGACTAATACATTTTACAGTTTTTATC